>NZ_FR886632.1:0-1765 GCF_000436575.1 Clostridium sp. CAG:265 | reverse complement strand
ATATTCTGTTCAATTTTCAAAGACCATTTATCTTGTCGCCCTCAAGCGACTTTCTTATCTTATCACTGGAAGTTTATTCTGTCAACAACTTTTTTTTAAAAAGTTTTTTTCAGAAACTACTTTCCATTTTCGCAAATTTACCTACTAGATATTTATCTGTATGTCATCTCTGCGACGTGTTTTATCTTACCATTATTATTCTCCATAATTTTATGTTTTATTACTAATTTAAGCATATTAATCTTAATTTATATTATTTTTCTCCATTTTTCTTAATATATCTATATACGATATGCAAGGTAACGTTTTTGCCTATTTTGATGAAATTATTGGCATTTCTATTATTAATACTTATAATTCATATTGTATAAACTAAAATGTAAGAGGTGATTTTATGACTAATGTATTAGCCAAAGACTGGTATTATTTATTAAAAGATGAATTTAAAAAGGATTATTTCTTTAACCTAAGGAATTTTCTCAATAATGAATATAAGCATCATATTATTCATCCTGATAAAGAAAATATATTTAACGCTTTAAATTTCACATCATATGAAAATATTAAAGTAGTAATATTAGGTCAGGATCCTTATCATGGAATGAATCAAGCTCATGGATTAAGTTTCTCGGTAAATCCTACTGTTGCTATTCCTCCTTCTTTAAGTAATATATATAAAGAACTAAATAATGATTTAGGTTGTTATATTCCTAACAACGGATATTTAAAAAAGTGGGCTGATCAAGGTGTTTTACTTCTTAATACTGTTCTTACTGTAAGAGATGGTGCTGCAAATTCTCATAAAAATAAAGGCTGGGAACAACTAACGGATAAGATAATAGAATTGATAAATAAAAAGAACGACCCAGTTGTTTTTATCTTGTGGGGAAATAATGCAATTCAAAAAAAATCCCTAATAACTAATAGTAAGCATCTGATATTAACATCTACTCATCCTAGTCCATTATCAGCTTTTAGAGGATTCTTTGGTAGCCATCCATTCTCAAAAGCCAACGATTTCCTTATCTCTATAAGTAAAAAACCTATAGATTGGCAAATAGAAAATATATAGGATACATATTTTTTTATTCTGTGCATATATAAAAATAGGAGCCCTATGAAAATAAACTTTACATAGGGCTCCTTATCTAATAGAATAAATCAAAATAATATCTTACATTATTTCTTTCTTTTTAAACTTTTTATAAGTAGAGTATATTAAACCACTTATCATTCCAATTACTCCTCCGGCAGCAAATGTAAAAATTATATTTTCAAAAAAAGCTCCCACAAAAATTCCTATTCCAACACCTATAGCTATTCCTTTGGTTAAATATTCATAATCCTCTTCTGATAACATAAATTTTCCCATTTTAACTACCCTCCCATATTTATATCTTAATACAAATTAATATAAAATTACTTTCTACAAATAACTATAAATCCTTTTACTTAACTTGTAAAGAGTTATTTTATAACTCTTTGTATATTTTTTATTAACTTTTTATTATTTATACCATAGAGCTTTATTTCTTTATCTATTAGTATTATATTATTGCCTTTTATCTTTAATTTATATCAGCTTAACATAGTGTTATTATATTTTTTATAAAAAAAAGATATATTAAACCGTCCATTTTAAAATAACGATTCAATATATCTTTTATAATTAATGAGTATATATTTAAGCACAAAAAAGCAGCTTATTATTCAACAAGCTGCTTACCTGGTGGCTCGACCAGGAATCGAACCAGGGACACGAGGA
>NZ_FR886631.1:44115-63240 GCF_000436575.1 Clostridium sp. CAG:265 | reverse complement strand
AGATTTTAAAATAAAAATAGTGTAAAAAACTTTACACTAACTTTTAAAATAGGAGGCATGAAAAATGGAATTTAAGGAAATGACCATATCAAAATTTATAGAAGATTTATCAGGTGATAAATCTTCCCCAGGTGGTGGAAGTACAGCAGCTTTAGTTTCTGCACTTGCATCTAGTTTAAATGATATGGTATATTCTTTCACTGTTGACAAAAAATTATTTCAAAATCTTACAGAAGAAAATAAATCAAAAATGCTTAAATTTCAAGCTGAAACAAAAGAATTTACTAAGAATGCTTTGACTTTTATGGAAAAGGATAGAGCAGATTTTATGGCTGTTATGGATTGCTATAGACTTTCTAATGGCACAGAAGAAGAAAAGAATATTAGGAAAGAAAAGCTTAAATATGCAACGATAAAGGCAATGAATACGCCATTGGAGTTAGCAGAAAAATCTTTAGTATATTATGATAATATAAAATTTGCAATAACTTTTGGTAATAAGAATCTTAAATCAGATGGAATTGTAGCAGCTATATTGCTTAATGGTGCAATAGAAAGTGCAATTATAAATGTGTTGATAAATTATAAATCACTAAAATCATATGAGGAATTCAAAAATATTCCAGAGAGATGTAATGAAATATCTATGAAATCAAGAGTTTTAAAAGAAGAAATCTGTAGTGGATTTTATAATGAAATATAAAACAGAGGATGCTTAGCATTCTCTGTTTTACTTTTAGATTATTTTTCAGGTAAATCATTTAAAGATTTAAATTCATATCCCTCATTTTTAAGCTGAGTTATAACATCCTTTAAGACATGGGTATTGGTTTTAGATACAGCATGAAGAAGCATGATACAGCCAGGATGAACTCCAGAGGTAATCTTTTTAATAGCCATTTCTTTGCTTGGTTGATTATCAATAATCCAATCTTTATAGGCAAAGCTCCAAAAAATTGTCTTATAACCTAATTCCTTTGTTTGTTTTAAAGATGTCAATGAGTATTTACCCATTGGTGGACGGAAGAATTTAGGCATTTCTGAATCAGTAATTTCTTTATAGGCATCTTCAACTTCAGTAAATTCTTTGATGAATTTTTCTTTGTCAGTAATTGAAGCCATGGAAGGGTGGTGAGAAGAATGATTACATACTAGATGTCCTTCTAAATTCATTCTTTTAATTATTTCAGGGTTTTGAATGATGTATGGTTTCACCACAAAAAATGCTGCTGGTACATTTTCTTCCTTTAAAACATCTAATATTTTTACAGTGTACCCATTTTCATATCCTTCATCAAATGTTAAATAAATTATTTTATTTTCTGTATCACCAACATAATAAGCATCGTAGGTATCTAAAAACTCAGCACTTTCTTTTGGACATTCAGGACTTTGATTATTTCCACGATTAACAAAGTACCAGTTTAATTCTGAGTTTTCTGGGGCTGATTTATTTTGAATGCTATAACTGTTGGCAGAAATAAAATTACATGCCATTAAAATTAGTAAAGAAAAGATAAAAATATTTAGGCTTTTATTTTTCACTATTAAAACCTCCTATTAAGTCTTTTAAATCTATTTTTAGTAAAAGCAGATAATATAAACATGGAAAAATTTAAAATAGTATTGATAATGAGTTAAATTAGGAATGAACTGTAAAATAAATGAGTAAAAAGAAGTAGGAGTATGTTAAAATCAAAATTTAGATTAAGTAGCTTAACAAGGGAAATTAATTATTATTTTAAAAAGCGATAATAATATTATTGTGTTGAAATAAAATTATATCTAGAGTATAATCTTAAAGTATTAGTTAAGGTAAGAAAGGAATGTACATAGATGAGATTAGGAATTGTAGGATTACCAAACGTAGGAAAAAGTACATTATTTAATGCGATAACAAAAGCAGGTGCAGAATCAGCTAACTATCCATTCTGTACTATAGAACCAAATGTTGGTGTTGTAAGTGTACCAGATAGGAGATTAGATGTATTAGAAAAAATGTATAATACAAAGAGAAAAGTCTATACTACTGTAGAATTTTATGATATTGCAGGATTAGTTAAAGGAGCTTCAAAAGGTGAGGGATTAGGAAATAAATTTTTATCTCACATAAGAGAAGTTGAAGCTATTGTTCATACAGTAAGATGTTTTAATGATGAAAATGTTGTGCATGTTGAGGGAAGCGTTGATCCAATAAGAGATATTGAAACTATAAATTTAGAATTAATATTTGCTGACCTAGAAGTTCTTGAAAGAAGAATGGAAAAGGGAGTTAAGCTTGCTAGATCAGGCGATAAAAAAGCAAAGGTTGAATATGAAATAATGGAAAAAGTTAAGGCTCATTTAGAATTAAATAAGCCTATAAGAACTTTAGAAGTTAATGAAGATGAAGAAGCATTCATTAAGACTTTATTTATGATTACTTCTAAGCCGGTACTTTATGCATGTAACATATCTGAAGATGATATGATGAGCGGAAACTTAAACAATGAATATGTTCAAAAGGTTAGAGAATATGCAGAAGCAGAAAACTCTGAAATAGTAGTTGTTTGTGCTAAGCTTGAAGAAGAACTTTCAGGTTTAGAAGATGAAGAAAAAGCAGAAATGTTAGAAGAATATGGCTTAACTGAAGCTGGCTTAGATAAACTTATAAGAGCATCTTATAGATTGTTAGGATTAATAAGTTATCTTACAGCTGGAGTTCAAGAGGTTAGAGCTTGGACTATTAAAGAAGGTACAAAGGCACCTCAAGCTGCTGGTAAGATACACACTGATATTGAAAGAGGATTTATCAGAGCAGAAGTTGTGGCTTATAATGATTTAGTTGAATGTGGCTCAGAAGCACAAGCTAAAGAAAAAGGAAAATATAGATTAGAAGGCAAAGATTACGTTATGCATGATGGTGACGTAGTTAACTTTAGATTTAACGTTTAATATTTTAAATTTCCTTAAAACTCTACATGGATTAATATTCATGTAGAGTTATTTTTTCGATAAAGTTGTTTTAATGTCAATAAATATAGAATAAATACTAAATAAATCTTGAAGGATACTGTAATTTTATATAGAATATATAATAGAGTGGTTAAAACGGTATAATGTAGCAGTTATGCACATATGAAACAAAATCAATTTAGTATAGAAATAATATGCAGAATTAGAAAAGGTTATAGTAACTATAGAAAATGAAAATAGTAAGTGTATAGAGTAAAAAATGTTGTAAGTATATTTGTATACTAAGTACTTAAAGCTCTGTAGCGTAAAAATGGACAGCTATAATAAAAGGAGTTAATTTTATGGAATTTAATCATATTTCAGTTTTATTAAATGAATGTTTAGAAGGATTAAATATCAAAGAAAATGGTATTTATGTGGATGGAACTTTAGGAGGTGCAGGACATTCAAGTGAAATTTTAAAGAAACTTTCGAATGAAGGAAGACTGATAGGAATAGATCAGGATACTGATGCGTTGAAAGCTGCAAAGGAAAGATTGGAAAATTATTCAAATGTTACATTTGTACATAGTAATTTTTCTAGTATAGAAAATGTTTTAAACAATTTAAATATTGATGGTGTTGATGGAATACTTATGGATTTAGGCGTGTCTTCTTATCAACTTGATGAAGGAGAGAGAGGATTTAGCTATATGAAAGATGCTCCCCTTGATATGAGAATGAATAGGGATAATGACTTTTCTGCATATAATGTCATAAATGAGTATTCAGAAGAAGATTTATATAGAATTATAAGAGATTACGGCGAAGAAAAGTTTGCAAGAAGAATTGCCAGCTTTATTGTAGAAAATAGACAAGAAAAAAATATTGAAACAACTTTAGAACTTGTTGAAATTATAAAGAGTGCTATACCTGCAAAAGCGAGAAGAGAAGGACCACATCCAGCTAAGAGAACTTTCCAAGCAATCAGAATTGAAGTAAATAGTGAACTTTCTATATTAAATAAAACTATAGAGGATGGAGTAGGAAAACTTAATAAAGGCGGTAGAATGGCAATAATAACTTTCCATTCTCTTGAAGATAGAATAGTAAAAAATAAATTTAGAGATTTAGCTGTTTCGTGTAGATGTCCTAAAGAATTCCCAGTTTGTGTCTGTGGTGAAAAAGCAAAAGTAAAAGTTATCTCAAGAAAAGCCATAGAACCTACGAAAGAAGAAGTGGATATAAATCCAAGAAGTAGAAGTGCTAAATTAAGAGTTATAGAAAAACTATAATTCTAAATAATAAATAAAATGTAGGGATGTGAATAAAATGGGTGCTAGGGAATATAATTATACAAGAGGAAACACCGCACTTGTACCTGAAAGAAAGCCGCAGTATGACAAAAACAAGAAGCAAAAAATCAAGGAAGAGTTACGAGCAAAGAAAATTAAGAAGCTTAAGGTGAATTTAATTTCAAATGTGGTGGGGATTTCAGCTTTAGTTTGTATTCTTGGTGGAATAACCTTAGCAATTGATGGGTATGTTTATGATAGGCAAAATGAATTAACAGAAATAAAAGAAGAAACAGCAGCATCATCAGATATTAATGATGCATTAAAAGTAATGTTATTAAAATATTCATCTTTAGAAAATGTTAAGAACGTTGCTGAAAATGAATTAGGCATGGTATATCCTAACAAGGATAATACTATACTGATTGATATGTCTAAAGATTATTTTTCACATATCAATGAAGAAGAAAATAAAGAAAGTTTCCTCGATAAAATTAAAGGTATTTTTAATTAGGGAATGTAAGTGATGTTTTTATTTCTTTGAAAAAATATAACTATTCATTCTCTAATTATTTAATGGGGGAATGAAAGTGAAAAAAAAGAAGTTTAAAGATCGGGCGTTGATTCAGAAGAGACTAACATTAGTAGTATGGACAATTGTGGTAGTTTTTTTTATATTAATTCTAAGATTGTCCTATATTATGATTGTTAAGAGGGATGAATATTCATCCCGAGCTGAAGAGCAGTGGACAAGTGAAGTAAGTATTGATGCAAGAAGAGGAAGAATACTAGACAGAAATGGTGTAGAACTAGCAGTTTCGGCAAATGTTTATAGAGTTGATTTTGATTTAAACTCAGTTAGGCAGTATCTTAAAAATAACTCATTAACTAATGCTGATATTGCTGGAAAAATTGCTGATGCCGTAGGCATGGAAGAAAATAAGGTTATGGAAAAACTTGAAACTAAGCTGGCTAGTGGTGCTAATGCTGGTTCTGCAACCTTGATAAGAAGAATAGAAAAAGAATCTGCTGATAAGGTTAATAACTTAAATATTGATGGTGTAATTGTTTCTCCAGATACAAAAAGGTATTATCCTAAAGGGGAATTTTTAGCACATGTTCTAGGAAGCACCAATGTTGATGGACAAGGCCTTACAGGAGTTGAACTTCAATATAATGAATATTTATCAGGTGTACCTGGCGTGAGAATTTCTGAAATTGAACGTAATGAAGAAAATTTATCTTATACTATATCTAATTTTACAGAACCTATAGATGGAAAGGATGTTACCTTAACAACTGATTCTAAAATACAAGCTATTGCAGAGAAGGTGGCTGAAAAAGGATTAGTAGATAATCAAGCTAAAAGAGTATCTATTATGGTTATGAATCCTAATAATGGAGAAATATTAGCCATGGTTAATAAGCCGGATTTTGATCCTAATAATGCTTTTGATGGATTTGAAGATTTTTCTGGTGAAACTGATGGAGAAAAGCTACAAAAAATGTGGAGAAATAGCTTGGTAAATGATACCTTTGAACCAGGATCTATCTTTAAGGTTGTGACAATGGTAACTGCTTTAGAAGAAGGAATAGCTTCTGAATCAGATACTTTTGAATGTGGAGGAAGCCTTCAAGTTGGTTCTCATACCATTAAGTGTTGGAAGACATCAGGTCATGGTAGTCAAATTTTACCTCAAATTTTACAAAATTCATGTAATGTTGGATTTATGAAGTTGGGCGAAAAAATTGGTAAAGAAACATTAAATGAGTATATTAAAAAGCTTGGATTTGGTAAAACTACAGGTATTGATTTACCAGGTGAAGCATCTGGTATAGTAAAAAAGACTGAAAGTATTACAGAATCAGATTTAGCAACTATTTCATTTGGACAAACTAATACAGTAACTGCTATTCAATATATGCAAGCATTCAATGCTCTTGCTAATGGTGGTAGTTTAATACAGCCTCATATACTTAAGGAAGTATCTCACTATGATAATACTGGTACTAAAATAGTAGATGAAACTTTTGAACCAGTAATTTCTAAAAATGTGTTGTCGGCTAAAAGTACAGCTACTTTAAGGGATTATTTGGAGAGAACAGTAAATGAAGGTGGTTCAAATAAAAGCTATATAGAAGGATATCACATAGGCGGTAAGACTGGAACAGCACAAAAGGTTAATTCAGTAACTGGAGGATATGAAAGCGGAAAGTATATTTCATCTATGGCTGCAATGGCACCTATAGATTCACCGGAAATTACAGCTTTCATAAGTATTGATGAACCAAGTAATGGAGCCTATTATGCCGGTGTTGTAACTGCACCACTTATGAAAATACTTTTGACAGATATATTCAATTATATGGATTCGGAATTTTCTGAAGACTATAATGCGGTAGCAAGGGATATTTTAATTCCAGAAATTCGTGGAAAATCTATAGAAGAAGCAAAAAAAATTTTAAAAGATGTAAATTTAGAGTATAATATAGAGGGTAGTGGGGAGAGTGTAACAAATACTCAGCCATATCCAGGTTATACAGTGAAAGAAGGAACCAAAATAACAATTTATACTGGAGATGCAGTAGATAATAATAAGGTATCTATGCCAGATTTAACAGGATTTTCAGTAACCTCAGCTGAAGATGTCCTTGACAACTTAGGTATAAAATATATCCTTGAAGGTGATGGTTTTGTTATTGATCAAAGTATTCCTGCGGGTGAAGTAATAACCACAGGTTCAAATGTTAGGTTAACTCTTAGTGATGATTATGGAGATTAACTTTTTTCATTTTTAGCATGTGGATTTACACATGCTATTTTTTATGCGAAGCATTAAAAATGCTATTGAGTAAACATTTAATGATAATTAAGGAGAGATAGAAGATGAAATTATTAGAGTTATTAAATGGTGTAGATTATAAGGTTTTACAAGGAAGCGATGAAAAGGAAATTAATAAAATACAGTATGACAGTAGAAAGATTACTGAAAATGACTTGTTTGTATGTTTAAGTGGATTTGAAGTTGATGGTCATGATTATGCAGTTAATGCAATAAAAGCTGGAGCTACAGTAGTTATGTGTGAAAAAGATTTAGATCTCAATACTATACCTGAGGAAGTAACAGTTTTAAGAGTTACTGAAGGTAGAAAAGCATTAGCTATTATGTCTGCTAATTTTTATGATCATCCAACAAAAAAATTAAAGCTTATTGGAGTTACTGGTACAAATGGTAAGACTACTAGTGTATATATTTTAAAATCAATACTTGAAAAATCAGGAGAAAAAGTTGGACTTGTAGGGACTATAGCTAATTATATAGGAGATGAAAAAGTTAAATCAGAAAGAACAACACCTGAATCATTAGAACTTCAAAAGTTATTTAAGGATATGGTTGATAAAGGATGTAAATATTGTGTAATGGAAGTTTCATCACATTCATTAGAGTTAGATAGAGTTTATGGATGTAATTTTGAAGTAGGAATTTTCACAAATATAACAAGAGATCACTTAGACTTCCACAAGACTTTTGATAATTACTATAATGCTAAATTTAAATTATTTGAAAGAAGTAAAATTTCTGTTATAAATATTGATAATAGCTATGGTTATAGAGTATTAAATGATGTTGAAAAGTTAGGCAAAAAAACAGTAACTTATTCAATAGAAAATTCAAGTGATTTTAGAGCAGAAAATATTAGACTTGAAGAGAAAGATATACTATTTGATTGCAATAATACTTCATATAAGTTTGTTTTACCAGGTGAGTATAATATATATAATGCTTTAGGAACAATTGCTGCAGCGAAAGAATTAAATATTTCAGAAGAATGCATAAAGTCAGGACTTTTAGATGTAGTTGTACCTGGAAGATGTGAAAGAATTGGAGATAAATATGATATACCTTATGAAATAATCATCGATTTTGCACATACACCAGATGGTATGAAGAATATTTTAGAAACATTGAAATCATTTGCAAAGAACAGACTTATAGCTGTTTATGGAAGTGGTGGCGATAGAGACAAAATTAAGAGAGCTGAACTTGGGAGAGTTGGAAGTGAAATTGCTGACCTTGTTATTATAACTTCTGATAATCCAAGACATGAGGATCCAATGGCTATTATTAAGGATATAGTTGTAGGTATAGAAAAAACAAATTATCTTGCAATCGAAAATAGATCTGAAGCCATAAGATTAGCTTTAAAAATGGCTGAACCAGGTGATGTTGTTGTTTTAGCTGGAAAAGGTCATGAAACATATCAAATTAATAATGAAGGCGTGATACATTTTGATGAAAGAGAAGTTGTTGATGAAATATTATCAGGAAAGTAGAGGAAAATAGATGGAATTTTCATTTGAAGAATTGGTAAGTGCTCTTGAAGGTGAGGTAGTTATTAATAATGATTATAAAAAGTTTAAATGTACTTGTATAGATAATAGAAAAGTTACAGAAGATTGTATATTTTTTGCAATTAAAGGTGAAAAATTTAATGCTAATAATGTAGCAATAGATGTTCTTGAAAAAGGAGCATCTATTGCTGTAGTGGATGAAGTTAACTTTAAAAAGGAAGATGCTATGGGAAAAGGTATTGTAATTAAAGTAGATAATACAGTTAAATCAATGCTTAAATTAGCTAATTTCTATAGAAGAAAATTAAATCTTAAGGTTATTGGAGTTACAGGTTCTTGTGGCAAGACTTCAACAAAGGATTTAATTGCAGCTGTATTAAGTACAAAGTATAATGTATTTAAAACAGAAGGTAATTTTAATAGTGAAATAGGACTTCCACTTATGATATTGAAGCTTACATCTAAGCATGATGTAGCAGTTTTAGAAATGGGCATGAGTGACTTAGGAGAAATTAAGATATTAGCAGAAGCAGCAGAACCAGATATGGCTGTTATTACGAATATAGGTCTTTCTCATTTGGAAAATCTAAAGACGCAAGATAATATACTTAAAGCTAAGATGGAAATTGCAGAATACTTCACAAAAGATAATATATTAGTGGTAAATGCTGAAGATAAAAGGCTTAAACAAATTCATTCTGATAATTATAAAATTGAAAAAATTGGATATAATAACGAATATGATATTTACGCATCTAATATTATATTAAGAGAAGATAGTGTAAAGTTTACTGCTAATTGTGGAGATGATAAATTTGATTTTGAATTACCTATGGCAGGAAAGCATAATGTATTAAACATGATGTTGGCTATAGATATTGCAAAAAATCTAAATGTATCCCTTAAAGATATGAACGAAGGACTTTCAAATTTAAAGGCTACATCTATGAGATTAGAAACTGAAAAAACTAATAAGATTACTATTATAAATGACTGTTATAATGCTAGCCCAGATTCTATGAAATCTTCCATAGAGGTATTAATGACTAAAGCAGCAAGTAGAAGAGTTGCTATATTAGGAGACATGTACGAACTTGGAAGTAAAACGGAAGAAGCCCATGAAGAGGTAGGTTCATTTGCAAAAGGTAAAATAGATTTATTAATAGTTATCGGTGAAAATGTTAATAACTATGAAAATGGATTTGGCAGTGAGCATATTAGAAAATTTGCTTCAAAAGATGATTTTTTTGAAGAAGTAGATAATCTAATTAATAAAGATGATGTTATATTAGTTAAGGCTTCTAGAGGGATGAGATTTGAAGAAGTAATATCCAAGTTAAAGGAATTAAAATAAAACGAAGGAGGTGAACTGCTGCTGAGCAGTTTATATGGGGGAGACTTTAATAAATTTTGTAAGTTCTAAGTTAGGAATAGGCTTGATATTATCTATAATATTTTCATTGGTGTCTGGACCAATAGCAATTCCATTATTAAGAAAGTTAAAGTTTGGCCAGAATATTAGGGAAGAAGGTCCAGAAAGTCATTTAAAAAAAGCTGGAACGCCAACAATGGGTGGAATTCTTTTTATTTTATCCTCCTTAATAGTTATGCTTATTTTAGGGTATAAATTTAATGATAAAGCAATGATTGCTTTATATTCATTAATTGCATTTGGGTTTATTGGATTTTTAGATGATTTGTTAAAAATACTTAAAAAGCAAAGTGAAGGCTTAAAGCCAGGACAAAAAATGATATTATTATTAATATTTTCTATAGCTTTAGCTATTTACGGGTATTATAATTTAAATACTAATTTGTTAATTCCTTTTACTTCATTTGAAATACCATTAGGAATTTTATATATTCCTTTTGTGGTAATAATATATGCAGCTACAACCAATGCCGTTAATCTAACAGATGGATTAGATGGATTAGCTACATCAGTATCAATTTTAGTTTTAACATTCTTTACAATTGTATGCTTTATGATGAAAGAAACATCTCTAGCTGTATTTTGCGTAGTATTGATAGGTGGACTTATAGGATTTTTAAAATATAATGCTTATCCTGCAAAAATTTTTATGGGAGATACAGGATCCCTTGCAATTGGTGGTGCTATTTCCACTGTTGCTATAATATTAGAACAGCCGTTATTAATAATAATAGTAGGAGGAGTTTATGTATTTGAGACTTTATCAGTTATAATACAAGTTACTTCCTTTAAATTAACAGGTAAAAGAGTATTTAAAATGGCTCCTGTACATCATCACTTTGAAAAATGTGGCTGGTCAGAAATAAAAATAGTTACAGTATTTTCACTTATTACAGCAGTTTTATGTTTAATAGGATTCTTAGCATTGTAAAATAGGAGGAATGTCTGTGATATTAGACAAGAGGAATCAAAATAAAAACATAGGAAAAGTCGATTTGGGAGTTTTATATACAATACTTATATTATTGGCAATTGGTGTTGTAATGATATATTCAGCAAGTTCATTTTACTCAATGTTTCACTATAATGATAGTATGTTTTATTTAAAGAAGCAGGGGATCATGGCTGTTATAGGCTTGGTGGCTATGTTTTTTATGATGAATTTTGACTATCACAGACTAAAAAAAATAACACCGAAATTATTGATAATTACTATTCCATTATTAATAGCAGTATTTTTTTTCCCAGCAGTAAATGGTGCTAAAAGATGGATTCAGCTTGGTGGATTGTCATTTCAGCCATCAGAGCTTACTAAATATGTGGTAGTATTATTTCTTGCTTTAAGCATTGATATTAAAGGTGATGGAATAAAAGATTTTTGGACTGGAATAGTACCATATCTTGCTTTATCTGGTTTTTTTGCAGCTTTAGTTTTAGCTGAAAAAAATTTAAGTATTGCAGCAATTATAATGATTGTTACATTTATCTTACTTTTTATCTCTGGTGGGAAAATTAAGCACTTATTTGGAATAGTGTTACCGACATTATTGACTTTAGCAATATTTTTTATCTTTAGTTCGGATTACAGAAGAGCTAGAATGCTTAATTTTATTGATCCGTGGAAGGATGCTGCTGGTGATGGATATCAATTGATTCAATCATTTTATGCATTAGGGTCAGGTGGTATAACTGGACTTGGTCTTGGACAATCAAGACAAAAAACATTATATATGCCTGAACCGCATAATGATTTTATATTTTCAATAATTGGCGAAGAGCTTGGGTTGATAGGATGTCTACTTATTATTTCTTTGTTTATAATTTTTATATGGCGTGGTGTACGTATAGCTATTAAAGCTAAAGACACATATGGTAAGTTATTAGCAATGGGAATTACATCTATTATTGCAGTGCAAGCTATTATAAATATAGCAGTTGTAACGGGTTCTATGCCGGTTACTGGTGTTCCAATGCCATTTATAAGCTATGGTGGTACATCGCTTGTCATTAATTTGACGGCAATGGGAATATTGTTAAATATATCTAGGCAAATTGAATCTGATGTTAGGTAAGAAGATAGGGCCCCTATTTTAGGGGTTCTTTATTATGTAAAAAATTATAATGAAAATTATAGAGTAAAATGATATTATATTAGTATAAACTAGGATAAGGATGTAAAATAAAGCAATGAATGAAGTAAAAGAATACATTAAGATTAAAAAGAAAAAAAAGGTAAGAAAAAAGATTTTTATGATTTCTACAGTAGTATTAATAATATTAATAGTTTTCTTTACTAAATCACCACTATTTAATTTAAAAACAATTACTGTGGAAGGTACATCAAATATTTCTGCTGAATCAGTGTTAGAAACTGTAAATAATAGGATAGGTAAAAACATTTTTATCTTGAACAGAAATAAAATGATTAAAGATATATTGAGTGAACCGTATTTTTTGTCAGCAAAGATAAGAATGAGTGGAATTAATTCACTAAATATAATAGTTACTGAAGAATCACCTGTTTTTTATACAAAATATGATAGTAATTTTTATATATTTAATGATAAAGGTGTTCTAATAGAAATTGCAAACAATATTGAAGGAAGAAACTTAGTTGAGATTACTGGTGTAACTACAGAGGAGCTTCAATTAGGAAAGCAGATAATCAATAATGAACATATTATTAATATACTAGGAATTTTATATCCATATATTGCTGAAAATACGGAAAGTATAAAATTTGATAGATTTGATTTATCTAAGTTATACGATATAAAAGGGTATATGGGAAAGATAGAAGTATTTTTTGGAGAAATAACTGATTTCCATGAAAAAATAAATGATGTATATAATATTATTTTAAATGGAAATGTAGGGATTACAAATGGGTATATTGATGTGAGTATTAAAAATATGCCAGTAATCAAGAAGAATGAAGAGTAGGAGGAGTTAATTTGAAAAGAGTTGCATCACAATTAGTTGTAGCTGTAGTATGCGGATTTTTAGGTTTTTTATTAACATATCAATTCAAATTGTTAAGCAAAAAGAATGAACTGACTAATTCATATGAGAATTCAGATATTTTGAAAGAAGTAGAAAGTCTTAAAAAAGAAAAAGAAGAGCTTGAAGAAGCTAATGCTACTTTCAATGAAGAAATAAAAGCCTTAGAAGAGAAAGCAACTAGTGAAGGTGAATTAGAAGCTGAGGTAAAGAAAAAGCTGGATAATGCTAGAATGCAACTAGGACTAGTGGATGTAAAAGGACCAGGTATTATCATTACTTTAACCCCTAAGACATCTATCTTTGGTACTAACACATCGGATAGCATTAGGACAATTACAGAAGATGAACTTGTATATTTAGTAAATACATTATGGTATTCAAGAGCGGAAGCTATATCTATAAATGATATTAGAATAACTCCTCAAACCGGTATAAAAAATGCTGGTTCATCAATATCTATAGGTTCTGCAGGAAGAGTAGATCCAAGTAGCGAAATTATAATTAAAGTTATAGGAGATAAGTCTAAATTAAATGTTGGAGTTAGTTATGGAGGATCTTTAGAAACAGGAGCACTAAAGAACTATACCAATGATGTTAAGAGCAGCGATGAAATAACTATTACAAAAACAACACAGACTTTAAGAAGTGATTATTTAATACCAGTACAATAGGAGTGAGATTTATGATAGCATTTATAGGATTATTATTGGGAGTTTTTTTAGGATTATTATTTGATATTAATATACCAGATAAATTTTCACCATATATGTCAGTGGCTGTATTAGCTTGCTTAGATTCAGTTTTTGGTGCATTAAAAGCTAATCTTGCTAATAAGTTCCAACCAGATATTTTTATTTCAGGTTTCTTTGGAAACGCTCTTCTTGCTGCAGCTTTAGCTTATCTTGGCGATAAGCTTGGAATTCCTATTTATATAGCAGCAGTAATAGTATTCGGAGGGCGCATATTTGATAACTTTGCTATAATCAGACGTATTGTATTAGAGAAATATAAAAATAGGCAAAGGAGTGAGTAGATGAAAAACTATAAATATAAGTTTTTTATCTTTATAGCATCACTTATTATTGGATTTTTAGCATCTAATAATTTTAATATAAATTCTATGTCAAACTTATTTAAAATGAATGCACAAGAATATAAGAATGCTTCAGAAGAAAGGAATATGCTATACGAAAGTATAAGTGATTTGAAGGAAGAAAATTATAATCTACAAGAGCAATATAATAGTTATATTAATGATGAAACTGATTCAGCTAATATTGTTGATAACATGAGTTCTCAATTAAATGATTATTATGCCATTGGGGGACTTACTGAAGTAGAGGGCCCTGGAATTGTAGTTAAAATAGAAGATGGAGATTATGATATAAATAGTGATAGTCAGGAGGAAGTAAATAGAAGAACCCTTCATGATATTGATGTTGCTATGATAATAAATGAACTAAGATATATTGGTGCTGAAGCGATAGCTTTAAACAGTTATAGAATTTTAAATAATACAGGTGTAACTTGCAATTGGGCTTTTATCGGCTTTGAAGATGAAAGCATGGAGATGGCTCCTTTTTATTTTTATGCCATTGGTAATCCTGAACAATTAGAGACAGCTATAAAAGCTGAAGGAAGTTATATTAATGAACTTATAATAAGAAAGCTAAAAGTTGAAGTAAATGTTATGGAAAGTATAACTGTGTTACCTACAAAAAAGAGTTATGATTCTTTATACATGCATAGGAATGACAAATAATTGATAAAATATTTGAAAGTATATTAAAAAAATACGAAAAAAATGTTATAATTAGATAGTATTAATAAAGGAAATATATCTTTCATAAAGAAAATAATATATACTCTTATAAGAGGGGGTGATTAGGATTAGTATTAAAGATAAAATTAAGGGCTACTTGGATGAAATACCAGAAGGTGTAAAACTATTAGCCGTTTCTAAGACTAAGCCCATTTCTGATATTTTAGAAGCTTATGATGCTGGTATACGTGATTTTGGCGAAAATAAAGTACAGGAGCTTTTAAGTAAGAAAGATGAATTACCTAATGATATTAGATGGCATTTAATAGGGAAACTACAAACCAATAAAGTTAAATATATTGTGGGAAAGGTTTGTTTGATTCATTCGCTTTCAAGCATTAGATTACTTAATAAAATTGAATGTGAGTATGAAAAAAATAACTTAGTAGCCAATGTATTAATTCAAATTAATATCGGAAGAGAAGAGAGCAAGAGTGGAGTATTAGAAGAGGATATTGAGAAGTTAATTTTAGCAGTTGAAAAATGTAATCATGTTAAAGTTAAAGGTATTATGGTTATTATTCCTAAGGGTGATGAAGTTTCGAATAGATATTATTTCAACAAAAGTAAACATATTTATGATGATTTAAGTAAGAAGAGTTATAAAAATATACAGATGGAAATATTATCAATGGGCATGACCTCAGACTTTAAAATTGCCATACAAGAAGGATCAAATCTAGTTAGGATTGGGTCGGGAATATTTGGAAAAAGATAATATGAAAAGGAGAGATATAGTATGTTTGGAAAGCTAAAGGAAATAATAGGATTAGGTGAATATGATGAGGAGTTTGATGAACTAGATGATGCTGAAGAAGAGGAAAAAAATCAAATAGAGCCAATAATTCAAAATACTCATGGTACAAAGGTTGTTAATATTCATAGTAATAATACCGCAAAGATAATGGTTGTAAAGCCAACAGCTTATGAAGAGTCAAGAGAAATAGCTGAAGCTGTTAAAAGTAGAAAAATAGTTGTAATTAATACAAATAGTTTAGACACAAAAATAGCTCAAAGATTAGTTGATTTTTTAAGTGGTGCTGCTTGTGTATTAAATGCAGAATTCCAAGAAATAGAACAAAGAGTATATCTTTTATCACCTCAAAATGTTGAAGTGTCAAATGAATTAAAAAGCGAAATAAGCTCAAAAGCATTATTTAGCTGGAATAAATAGGGGGTGGTTTAAATAGGAATTATTCGTAATTTTCTTAGCATACTTGTGAATGTACTTAATATTACTATCCTTGCAGAAGTAATATTTTCATATATTCCTAATGCAAGAGCAATGAGTATTTATAATATTTTAGTTTCTATAAATAATCCTATTTTAGAACCTATTAGAAGGCTTCAAAGCATGTTTCTTGGAGACATGATGATTGATTTTTCTCCAATTGTAGCTATTTTGCTTTTAAACATGATAAGTGGAATTTTAATTTATTAAGTGGTGTATTATGATATCAAAAGAAGATCTATTGAAAAACTTTGCAAATGAAGATAAGGATTCTGTAATCAGAATTTATGATAATTTAATGTTAGCAAAAAATAAAGATATACCTGTATTTTCAAAAAATTTCTGTCCACCCAATATTTGGAGCTATTTTGTTGAGAATTTTAACAATAATAGTTTTATTGTTGAAGCTGATGGTGCTTATGATGAAGCTGATAGAAGAATAATATCATTTAATAATCAATATTTTTGTGAATATCCTTTTATTTGTCTTAAAATTACCAATAAATCGAAATTTAAAGATTTAACTCATAAGGATTATTTAGGTTCAATAATGTCATTAGGAATTGAAA
Source organism: Clostridium sp. CAG:265 (assembly GCF_000436575.1). NCBI lineage: Bacteria > Bacillati > Bacillota > Clostridia > Eubacteriales > Clostridiaceae > Clostridium > Clostridium sp. CAG:265. The sequence continues at coordinate 46,600 of NZ_FR886631.1, read as the reverse complement.
GAGAAAAAATAGGTGATTTGAGAGTGGTTCATGATTATGCTGTAGTACCGGTATATGAGGATATAGCAAATTATATTACAACTTCTATGGAATTTGTAGGCAGATGTCCTGTTGAAATAGAGATTGTTGATAAAGAACATTTGCCTCAAAGTGTCTTTGAAGAAATAGTAATTAACATACCTTCACTAAGAATTGATAATTATGTTTCGAAACTTGCTAACGTATCTAGAGCTAAGGCTATTGAACTAATGCAAAATAATAAAGTTTCAGTGAACTATTGTAAGATTAAAGAAAAAAGCAAAGAAATACAGGAAAATAATGTAATAACTATTTCAGGTATAGGAAAATTTCGTACTGGCAGTATTGTTGGCAATACGAAATCTGGTAAAAATAAAGTAGTTATAAAAAAGTATATATAGATGAGGGGATATAGTAATGAAATTAACTCCAATGGATATAAAGAACAAAGAATTCAAAAAAGCTATAAGAGGATATGCTACTGATGAAGTAGATGAATTTATGGAAGAAATAGTAGAGAATTATGAAGAAGTATTTAAGGAAAATTCTAGACTTAAAGATACAGTAAGCAGAATAAGAGAAAAAGTTGAGCATTATGAAAAACTAGAAGATACAATTCAAAATACATTATTATTAGCACAAAATGCGGCTGATCAAGCAAAAGAAAGCTCTCAAAAAGAAGCTGATTTAATAATGAAGAATGCTAATGAAAGTGCTCAGAAGGTTTTAGATAAGGCTCATAATGATGTGATTGCTGTGAATGATGAGTATGAAAAGATTAAGGAAGAGTTCATTAAGTTTAGAGCTAAGTTCAGAAATTTTATGAATGCACAATTACAAACTTTTGATGAACTAGAAAAAGATTTAACTAAGAATTATAATGTTTCAGAGACAGTTGAAGATTTAGATTTAAGTTCTAAGGATATACATATTTCTGAAGAGAAGCTAGATGCAGTTGTTGGAGAGGATAATTCTAGCGAAGAAATGAAAGAAATAAAAAGTTTTTTTGCAAATAATTAATTAAAGAGACCTAAAGGTCTCTTTTAAATTTTATATAATTATAGATAAGATATTGAGGATAATTATTTAATATATTATAATGTTCAGAGAATTAATAAAAAATGGAGTTTTTGAAATGGACAATTTAATTTTTAATGTTACTGATGAATTTATAGGTGAAAGGATTGATAAATATCTTTCAATGCAAATTCAAGGTAAATCAAGATCTTTTATTCAAGGCTTAATTACAGATAAAAAAATCGATATTAATGGGTGTGAGGTAAAGAGTAATTATAAGTTACGTAAGAATGATATAATAAATGTTATTTTACCGGAACCAATTGAGTTAAATGTAACTGCTGAAAAAATAGATATTAATATTATATATGAAGATGAAGATGTAGTGGTGGTAAATAAAGAAAAAGGAATGGTTGTACATCCTGCGCCAGGTAATTATAAAGGAACATTAGTCAATGCTCTATTATACCACTGCGGAGATTTATCGGGAATTAACGGAGTTATTAGGCCTGGAATAGTCCATAGAATAGATAAAGATACTTCTGGTATATTAGTAATAGCAAAGAATGATGCAGCACATAATTTTTTAGCAGAACAATTTAAGGATCATTCAATAAGAAGAGAATATTATGCGTTAGTTGAAGGTAGGTTTAACAAAAAAGAAGGCACTATTGATAAGCCATTAGGACGTCATAAAAAAGAACGAATAAAGATGGCAATAGTTGACGATGGTAAGAGAGCTGTAACTCACTATGAAGTTTTAGAGGAGTATAATAAAGGTGTTACATTGGTAAAATGTACATTAGAAACAGGAAGAACTCATCAAATAAGAGTACATATGGCATCTATAGGTCATCCTCTAGTAGGTGATTTGGTTTATGGGCATAATAAACAAAAGATAAAGATAGAGGGTCAGGCACTGCACGCTAAAACATTAGGATTTATACATCCAAGCACAAGAGAATATATGGAATTTAATTCAGAATTACCAGATTATTTTAATGATATACTAAGAGAGTTAAGAAAATAAAGGAGCAAGTATTATGACTAAATTAAAAGCAAATTTATTAGATGAAAAAGCCATAAAAAGAAGTTTAATAAGAATTTCTCATGAGATAATTGAAAAAAACAAAGGAGTTAACGATGTTGTTTTAATAGGAATTAAGAGAAGAGGATATCCTTTAGCAAAAAGAATAGCTGAGAATATAGAACAAATTGAAGGAGTAAAAGTACCGGTAGGTTATGTTGATATTTCGTTGTATAGAGATGATATATCTGAAATACAAGATTTACCAGAAGTTAATTCTGTAGATTTAGGTGTTGAAGTAAAAGGAAAAAAAGTTATACTAGTAGATGATGTTTTATATACATGTAGAACTGTTAGAGCAGCAATAGATGCAATTATCGATGTGGGGAGACCACTTGGTATACAACTAGCTGTATTAATTGA
>NZ_FR886631.1:12009-44038 GCF_000436575.1 Clostridium sp. CAG:265 | reverse complement strand
GGGAAAAACATTCCAACTTCAAAATCTGAAATCATTGCAGTAGAAATTGAAGAAATAGATGGCAACGAATGGGTTAAAATTTACGAAGCTTAAGAGGAGATAAAAATGGAATATAATTTAATTGCAACCACAACATTTGGTTTGGAAGGAATAACTTCAAGAGAATTAAAGGCACTTGGATATGATGATTTAAAAGTTGAAAATGGAAAAGTTGAATTTATTGGTGATGAAATGGATATAGCTATAGCTAATGTTCACTTAAGAACAGCTGATAGAGTATTTATAAAAATGGCAGAATTCCAAGCTAAAAGCTTTGAAGAGCTTTTCCAAGGAACAAAGGCAGTAAAATGGAGTGAGATAATACCTGTAGATGGTGTTATGCATGTAGTAGGAAAATCTGTTAATTCAACATTACATAGTGTTCCAGACTGTCAATCAATAGTTAAAAAGGCTATTGTAACAAGTATGAGTGAAAGCTATGGAGTAGATACTTTTAGTGAAGATGGTCCTGTATATAAAATTCAAGTGGCTATCCTAAAAGATAAGGTAACTTTATCAATAGATACAAGTGGAGCTGGTTTACACAAAAGAGGATATAGAGAAGATGCAGGAATAGCTCCGTTAAAAGAAACTTTAGCAGCAGCACTTGTTCTAATTTCAAGATGGAAAGGGGAATATGTATTAGTTGATCCTTTCTGTGGTTCAGGAACTATATTAATTGAAGCTGCCATGATTATGCAAAATATCGCACCAGGATTATGTAGAAATTTTGTATCAGAGACATGGCCTACAATAGGGGCAGATGTTTATGAACAAGTTAAAGAAGGAGCAGAAAGATCTATAAAAAATAAAGATATAAAGCTTATTGGTTATGATATTGATGGAAGAGTGTTAAAAGTAGCAAGATCTAATGCTGAAAAGGCTGGAATTGCTAAGTATATTGAATTCCATAAGAGAGATTTTAAACAATTCTCAGCTTCAGAGCATAATGGATTTATTATAACAAATCCTCCATATGGTGAAAGACTTGGTGATAAGGAAGAAGTTGAAACATTATATAGATATCTTGGTGGTAATAAAAGAACTTTAGAAAGATGGGACTTTAATATTTTAACTTCTTTTGAAGGGTTTGAAAGACCTTTTGGTAGAAAAGCTACTAAAAACAGAAAATTATATAATGGGAGATTAAAATGTTATTACTATCAATATTTTGATAATAATTTAATTAAAAATGATGGAGATACATTATTAAATCGTATATAAGGAAAATGGGTGAATTAGCACCCATTTTTTATTCTTTCCTAATATTTAAATCTGTATAGTTTTTAGGATCTGTATATAATGTATAGTTAGTATGATAGATAACCATACCTGGTTTAGCACCAGAAGGCTTTTTTAAATTTTTTACTAAAGTATAATCCACAGGAACTTTAGTAGAATTCTGAGCTTTACTATAGTAAGCAGCTAGAGAAGCAGCTTCCTCTAAAGTTGAATCAGGTATATCAGTTGCACAGATTATTACATGTGAGCCAGGTATATTTTTTGTATGAAGCCATAAATGATTTTTGCTGGCTAATTTTAAAGATAAATAATCATTTTGAATATTATTCTTACCTACATAAATATCTATTCCATCAGAAGAAATAAAATGTAATGGCTTTGATGTTTTGCTTTTCTTTGAATTTTTGTTTTGTTTTCTTTTTCTAATATACTCTGTTGTAATTAATTCATTTTTTATATCTTCAATCTCTTCATAATTATCTGCATTTTGTATATTTATTAAAACTGAATTCAAATATAGTAATTCTTCGGAGTTTTTCTCTAATTGTTCTTTGGCAGCTTCTTCAGATTTTTTTAGCTTATTATACTTTTTATAATAACTTTGAACATTTTCTGCAGGTGATTTATTAGGATCTAAATTTATAGTGATATCTTCATAGTCTTCACTATAGAAGTTATGTAATGTTATCTCTGAATCATTAGGATTTATACTATAGATAAATGATGTTAACAGGTCACCTTTAATTTTATAATCTTCCTTTGTTTTACACTTTGCAAGCATTGCATCAAGTTTTTCAGCTTTTTTTAAGCAGCGGTCAATATTAGTATGGAGCAATCTCTGAAGATTTATAGATCTATTTTTTAATCTTTCTTGCTTATCTTTTTCTTTGTAGAATTTATCAAGTAAAACATTAGGATTAGGGAAATTTAGAGTTACACATTCAGCAAAACTATTTAACTTCATACAGTAAAATTCAACAAAATCTCCATTTTTAGTATAGATGTTATATTGTAAATTACTATTAAGTTGATGGATAAACTTGATAAAATAATTATAAAGTATAGTTGTTGTTATTTCATCTTCAGAGTAGGTACTAATCAAATCTTTATATAAGTTTTTTGATAATGTATTACTTACTCCAGTGAATATTTTATTAAATATCAAATTATTTAATTCTAGATTATTATTAGAGATAAATTCAGTAAAGTCTTTAAGTTGGAACTTGAATGGATTAAGCTTTGGAGAAACCGGTGGATAATTATATGTTACTCCAGGATAAAGAGTCCTAAAGCTATTAATATCTGAACCAACATGCTTGATACACTCCATAATCTTATTATCTCTTTCACGTACAAGAGATATATTACTATGACGACCCATTATTTCAACAATTAAATAATAAATGCTGTTAAATCCAAGCTCATCAGAAGATTCTATGCAAATTTTAATAAGTCTATCGCAATCAATTTGCTCAATGCCTAAAATCTTTCCACCTATAAGATATTTTCTTAATACCATTGTAAACATAGGTGCTTGAAGTGGATTTGGCTTACTTTCTTCTGTAATATGAATACGTGGATATTTAGGAGAGGATGATATTAAAAGTCTAATATTTTGCCTATCTTTTCTAAGTGTTAATATTATTTCATCTTTCTCAGGTTGATTTATTTTATCTATTTTTGAATTTATTATTGATTTTTTTAAATCTTCGACTAAACTATATAAGTAGATACCGTCTAATGCCATAAGTGTCATCCTTTCTTTATGTTAATATCTAAGGTAAGTATAACATTTATTGTAATATATATTCAATGGATTATTGTCGTTAGAAAGTATAAATAAAATACTAGTGTTAGAGAAGGGTGTAGTATGAAAAGGCGTTTTTTTTCAGTTTTAATGACAATGTTTATAACCATAATGTTACTTAATGGTTGTAACACTAATAAAGAAATAAAAAATGATGAACAAAATCAAGCAAAAAAAGAAATACAATTAGAAAATGGAGCGTGTATTAATGAAATAAGTGGTGGGTATGATATTCTTAGTATTAAAGAAAGTGAGTATAATATTATAGATAACGAAAGATTTATCTTAAGTTTTAATAAAAACTCAGCTTCATATTTATATATAAGTAATCAGACATATTATGTTCATTATGATGGTTCCGACATTGAATTAAGGGATAAAAGTGTACAAGCACCTTTGTTTTCACCTGATGGTAATTATTTGTTTTATTTTACTAAAGACCAATATCTACAACCAGTGATATATGATCTTAAAAATTCTGAAAAACTGGATCTTAAAATTAATTGTAGTATTTCAGGGACATATGCTACATGGTTTAGCAATGAGAAGATAATTTACTATGGAGTGAAAAAGGACAGTAAAACTAGCGGTATGTTTTCATATGATTTAAAAAGCAATGAAGAAAAATTGGAAGAAGAGATAAGTGGTGGGTATGTAAGTTTTATAAAATTCTTTGGTTCAGAAGTGATTTTCTTTATAGAGAAGTATAACGGAGAAAAATCGTTAAAATCACTAAAAGTTAATGGAGATGTTGTAGCTATATCTGATAACGTTGTAGAAGTTTATGATATAGAAATAATTGATGAAAATATTTATCTATTAGGTAGAATGAGTGATAATGTTTATTCATTATATGACTTATCAAAGAATAAAAGATTAATCTTTAATTTTCCAAGTAAAGTAATATTTGAAAAAGGATTAAGCCATACAGATAATGGTGAAATACTGTTTATTGGTAATAATGATGGCAGCACTAAAGAAAAAATATATGCATATGCCAATGATAGTATATATATGATAAATTTAGATTCCGGTGATTACACATTTATTGAAATTAATTAATAGTTAAAAAGCAGTTTAGAAAAATTCTAAGCTGCTTTTTGATTATTATTAGCAAAAAGTGTTAATTATTAGTACTAGGAGGAATTAGTAAATGAATGAAGTAATGCTAAATGATATTGACATTTTAATTTCAAGAAAAATAAGCAAAAGTAAAGCGGAAAAAGCTAGGATACTTCCTTTTAAAGAGGATGGTGGAAAAGTGTATATGCTTTGTGAACTTCATGATGAAAGCATTTGTAAAGAGATGCAATTTCTCTATGGATGTACAATATGTGAAATATTTATAAGTAACGATAAGTTAAAGTATCTCATAAAGAAAGTTTTCTTTTCACAGGATAATAATAAAATTGAAGATGAAATAATTTTGGAAGCCATTGATAAGAAAGCTTCAGATTTACATTTTGAACCCTACAAGGATATAGTATATGTAAGAGTGAGGATTGATGGAATCCTTAGTCTTCTATATATAATAACTAAGGAGGAATACTCAGCTATATTATCAAGAATAAAGATTAAGTCTTCTTTAGATATCACAGAACATAGAAGGCCACAAGATGGTAAGATAACAATGGATATAGATGGAAATACATATGATTTACGTGTATCTATCATTCCAGTGGTTTTTGGTGAAAAAATAGTATTAAGAATTTTATATAATAATGGGTTTAACTATTGTATAGATAATTTGAAGCTACTTCCTAAGCAAAGACTTGAACTTGAAAAAATAATAAATAAGAATACTGGCCTAGTTATTGTAAATGGACCAACTGGTAGTGGTAAATCTACTACATTATATACAATATTAAATTATGTTAATAAAAGTGAAGTTAATGTTGTAACACTTGAAGATCCGGTAGAAGTAATAATAAATGGAGTTAATCAAATGATGGTTAATAGCAAGGAAGGAGTAAGTTTTGCAAATGGGCTTAGAAGTATAATGCGTCAGGATCCAGATGTGATAATGGTTGGAGAGGTAAGAGATGAAGAAACTGCTGTTATGGCTGTAAGAGCAGCTCTTACTGGTCATAAAGTATATACAACAATTCATTCAACAGAACCAAGAGAGGTATACTTAAGATTGGAGGAAATGGGTATAAAGAGTTATTTAATTAGAGAATCTCTTGTGGGAATAATATCTCAAAGACTTATTAAGATGCTATGTGATTCCTGTAAAGAGGAAGAAATTATAACTTATACAGGTAGCAGAGCAAAAATATATAAAAGGGGAATTGGTTGTGAAAAATGTAATTTCACTGGTTATTTAGGGAGAGCGTTAATAATATCTATTAATGAAATCACCAAGGATGTAAAGAAAAAACTGGTTAAAATTTATGATGATAATACCATATTAACCAATATCCAAATGGTAGATAATTTAAATAATTTATTGATAAATGGTAAAATTTCTAGGCTTGATTATATGGAATTTATTGATAGAGAGGAGCTAGAGTTTGATTATGAAGGAAGTTTCAAAACGGAAGGCTAATTGGAATAGCTTATCAGTAATTGCCGATAATATAGCTAAGCTATATGGTGATGGTCTTCCTTTTGTATATATTTTTGAGTTATTGGCTGATTTGGATATAGGAGACAAATATAAACGAGCATTATTTAAAATAAAAGGAAGAATTAAAAGTGGTATTTCTTTAGAGGATGCCTTTAAAAGTCAAGGAGAGTTATTTCCTAATTTCTTTGTGGAAATGGTAGGTATTGGTGAAAAGACAGGAAATATATCAGAAGTACTAAATGGGTTAAGTATGTTTTATGGCAAGATGGCTTTTATTAAGAAATTTTTAATTAATGCGTTATCTTATCCTTTAATAATCTTTATAAGCTCCTTAGCAGTTATTATTTTTTTAAGTATAGCAATTATACCTAACTTTAAAGAGGTATATATTTCTTTAGGCAAAGATGTGCCAAAAAGTTTTAATTTTATCATTAATCTAAAAACTTTTATTTATCACAATAAAACTTTAAGTTGTGTTTATTTTTTCTTATGGGGAGTGGTATGTCCATATATAATTTGTAAAGTGTTTTTAAAAGAGAAATTTTTGAAGATTCTTTGTTTAATTCCTATATATAAAAGATTTGTGGAGTACATAAACATTATGCTTTTAGCAGTGGTGATAAAGAGTGGAGTAAATTTAATTAAAGGATTAGAGTTTTGTAGTGAAATACAATTATTAGGAAATAATAATACGGTAGTCAGAGAGATAAAGAATAAGGTTATATCTGGCAATGGATTAAGTGATTCTATGGCTCAAACAAAAATCTTTTCTAAATATACCTTAGCACATATAAAACTTGGAGAAGAAAGTGGGTCTTTAGATTTAAGACTTATACAAATTGAAAAATTTTTATTCAATAATATTCAAGAAGATTTAAATAAAAAGATATCCATGATACAACCATTAATTATTGTATTTATTGGTGTATTTGTATGTATATTTATTGTGGTTTTTATACTGCCTGTATTTGGAGAATTAATATGAAGTTTCATTATAAGAAGGCGTTTACTTTATTAGAATTACTTATAAGTATATCAATAATTATCGTTGTATTTTCATTGTCATTTAGAGGTAAGAAGATTTTAGACGCTACCATTAATAATATAAAGGCACATACAGCTGTAAGTAATATGTGTGATTTTTTAAGCTATAGTAAATTTTATTGTAATAAAAATAACTCATCGGTAATAATTAATTGTAGAAATAAGGGTTATGCAGAATTTGTAGATCCTAGCAAAAAATTCTCTAAAAAACTAAAATTACCTAAAGGTTTTAATTTTATTACTAACTATAGTATAAATTGCTCTAATGAAGGAGTTTTATCTTCTGGAAGTATTTATATATGTGATAGCTATAATAATTTTTATAAAATAACCATATCTGTTGGTGTTGATACTATAAATGTATATTATGGAGAATAACTATGATAAGAAAAAAAGGAAGCCTTATAATTGAAAATATGTTATCTAGTGCAATGATTATTATATTGATTTTAGGTATTTGTCAAGTTATTGTAAGCAAAGATAAATGGCATGAGATAAAAAATAAGGAAGATGAATTTACTAGAATTACCTATGCAGTAGAAGAGGAGCTTAAATATAACTTAAGTATTGAAGAAATAAAAAATTTAGCAAATAGTAATGTAATTTCTTTATCAAAGGATAATATTTTAAAATGCTTAACAACAGAAGGATTAGAAATGATTCAGAAAGGAGATGATATTGTAATTCTTATTGATAATATTGATAAGGACAGAATTAAAATTAATATCTGTTTAAGAGAAGTCTGTTATGGAAATACTGTAGAAAGTAAACGAAGTTTTGTAAAGGATAGGTTGATGGATGAGTATTACAAATAGACATGAAGGTTTTACTTTATTGGAAGTAATAATTTCATTAGGAATTTCAATGAGTTTATTATTGATAATTATAAAGGTTAATAGTGAGGTTATAAATGATTATTGTAGCAATTCTAAAGAAAGCATTTTGGAAGATAATTTTGATAATGCTATGTTAAATTTAGATAATATAATAAATGGTTATGAAGTAAGCGATATAAAAGCTGAAAATAATCAAATTATCATTAAATATGATCTTGATTTTGAAAAAGATTATTATAAAATTAGAAAAATTTTTTTTAGTAGTAATAAGCTTATGGTATCAACTATTAATCATGATTCTAAGGGGATAAGTAGCGGAAAAAATGTAATATTAAATAATGTTAAAGAATTTAATGTGTATACAAAAAAATCTTTAATATACTTTGAAATAATTACGGAATTAGGGGAAAGTAGGATTAGATGTATATAAAGAAAACAGAAAAAGAAGGATTTATTCTAGTTGAAACAATGATAATAGTAGCAGTATGTATTTTAATTTTAAATATGTATATAAAAGGAACTATATGGGATATAGAAAAAAGTTCACTTTATACAATAAATAACGATTTGCTATATATGGATGAAAGTGAGCTTGAATTTATTGATGTTGTAAAAGAAGAAATTAATAAAAATCAAGAATTAAAGGATAAAATAAAAAATGATGAATTAATTAAAGAATTGGAATATAGGTATACTAATGATGATTTTAGCTTTAATATTACTAAAGGGAAGATATTTCTTATTAAAAGTGAAAATAAAAATAAACTATATAAAAAATTAAAAGCTATTAACTTAGAAGAGGAGATAATAATTATTCCTGATTATTATAAAGCATATAATTTAATGTATTAGGAGCAAAATAATGATTAGTAAAAAATTAATTTTATTTAAGCAGTATTTTTTATATGAAGGTAAAAAGTATACTATAGATGAATTTTTTAATAATATTAATGAAATTTATAAAAACCTAAAGATAATTATAGCTGAAAATGAAATGTTTATTTCTCAGTACAAATTGGAAGATAATAATGTAACAGTATTTTTAGATAATATTATGATGAATAATGAAGTTAATAATGAAAATATTCTAACAGACTATTATTATAATAAAAGAAAAAAGATCTTATATTTATATTCATTAAATGAAGGAAAATATATAAACAAGATTGCTAATGATAAAACAATTGTTAAGGTTATACCAATACAATTCTACATAAGAAATATTTTGAAGATTGCTTTGTATAGAAAATCAAAAGTTTTGGTGATTACAAAGATACATAAAAATATTTACGCAATTATTTCTGAAAAAGGGTGCATTACTTATTCAAATATATTAACAAATGATAAAAATGTTTTGAATAATGAAATACTGAAATTTGCTAAAGATATAGAAATTATTCTTGATAAAGAATTAGAAGATTTTCTTGTGGATGACATTAAGAAGAGTTATAAAATAAGTATTAAATCTATAGGGAGGAATATTAGTGAAAAAATTTATAAAATATAAAGGTTTTTTACCACCTCGCTATGTAGATGAAAAGATAAGTAAGAATAAAAAAAATAATAAGAAAGCTATTTGGATGTTAGTAATATTAAACTTTTATATGTTACCGGTAAATTTTAGAAATGTTTTAAAGGAAACTAATGATGAGAAGATTGTTAATATAACATATTATAATGAAAATGAAAAATTAATAGAGGATATATCAAAATGGCTTGAGGTAGCATCTCTAGGTATTGATTCAATAGAGGTTAAAGAGAATAAAGGCATAGTGAGTGTACTTAATAAGGATATATTATGTGAGGTTGAAAATAAAGGATACGGAATAATTAAAATTACGCAAGAAAATTCAATTTATAAAGCCAATATTGTTAAGGATGATTAAAAATGAAAAAAGAAATAAAAGAATTAATTTTAATGGTGATAACAGTTATTTTTACTATAATCCAACTTATATTTTTCCTACAGAATACTTTAACAGCTAATAAGGAAACGACTCAATTAACTAACATATCTGAAACAAAAAATGAAGACGTTAAATTTTCAACTATTAATGATGAATTAAAAGCTTTGGAGAATGGTATTATAAGTGATATAAATGATAGCGGTGATAGCTGGAAAGTGAAGATTATATTAGATGGCAATAAAGAAGAAATTTTAAATTCATTAAATAAATTAAACAATATGGAAAAATATACAATAAATGAATATAATATTGATGGTAATAAAGGCTATTTTGCAGTTAAATTGTATTTAAATAGGAGAAAATAGAGTTTTTTTTACTCTTATTACCGAAATAATTGCATTTCTTTAGTAATTTTGATAGAATGTTTTTGTTGTATCATAAAACAACGAAAAACGTTATGACTATTAATTTATTTTAAAGGTCATAATAACTATGAATTCAAGTTATTTTGGAGGGAAATATATGATATCAGCAGGTGATTTAAGAAAAGGTACTACTTTTGAGCATGAAGGACAAGTTTTCACAGTTATCGATTTCTTACATGTTAAACCAGGAAAAGGAGCTGCATTTGTTAGAACTAAGTTAAGAAATGTTATATCTGGAGGTGTTACAGATACAACTTTCAACCCAACAGCTAAACTTCAAGAAGCAGTAATAGAAAGAAAAGAAATGCAATACTTATATTCTGATGGGGAATTATATTATTTCATGGATCAAGAAACATTTGAACAAATTCCTTTAAACTATGAAAAAGTTGAAGAAGCTATAAAATTCTTAAAAGAAAACATGTTTGCAATTATTAAATTCTACAAAGGTGAAGCATTCTCAGTTGAAGCACCAAATTTTGTTGAATTATTAATTACACAATGTGATCCAAGTGTTAAGGGTAATACAGCTACAAATGCTATGAAGCCAGCAACATTAGAAACTGGAGCACAAGTTAACGTTCCAATGTTCGTAAATGAAGGAGATACTATAAGAGTAGATACTAGAACTGGCGAATATATGGAAAGAGTTTAGTTATAAAAAGCTAAGTTATATAACTTAGCTTTTTATTTTAATATTTCATATTATTTTAATTTTTTAGTAAATTGTTTTTAACTAGGAAATACGGGTATAATTATTAATGTAATTATTTTTCAGAAGGATGTGTAAAAATGAAGAAAATTTTTGATGAAATTAATGATTTAAGACAAGTTATTAATGACATAGATGATGAAAAATATAAAAATATTTTATCTGCAATAAGTGGTGTCGTAAATGATATGGCATTAAAAGTTGAGGAAATAATAGTAAAGCAGGAAGCTATTGAAGAAAATATGGAATACATAGGTGATGATTTAACAGATATGAGAGAAGAGTTATTTGAGGAAGTTTCATTTGATGATTTAGAAAATCTAGAAGATGAATATGAAGAAATACACTGTCATAACTGTGGTAAGCCGTTATTTGTTGAAAGAAAAGCAATAGAAAACAACTCTTCAATTCCGTGTCCTTTCTGCAATAAAAATGCAAAATAGAAAAATATACAAGAAGAAGTGATAATTAAAATTTATCGCTTCTTTTTTTACGGAATAATTTACATAAATATATATTGAAATGAATATTAATTTAATATGTGAAATAGTAATTACATGACTAAGTTTAGTGATGGAAGGAAGTGAAGTGAGTGGACAATTGCATCGAGGTATTACAGGTTTTACCGAAAAAAATCATAGAAATAATAGAAGGCAAAGTTGACACTAAGAAAATTCAAGAAATAAGGATAAAAGTTAATAAGCCAGTAATCATAAATATCACCAATGAGGAATTGGTACTTGATTATATAGTTTCAAAAGATGAACTTAAATATATCATAACTAAGATATCTAGTTACTCCTTATATGCCTTTGAAGAGGAAATGAAGCAAGGATACATTACTTTTAGAGGTGGACATAGAATTGGTTTAGCTGGACAATGTGTAATGGAAAACGGACGAGTTAAGATTTTAAGAAATATATCATCTATTAATATTAGAATATGTAAGGAGATAATTGGATCATCTAATAAGATAATGCCTTATATATCTAACTTTAATAAAGTATATAATACACTTATTGTATCGCCGCCCAAATGTGGCAAAACTACAATTTTAAGAGATATAGCAAAAAATATATCAAATGGATTTTCGCGAATAAATCTCAAAGGTAAAAAAGTAGCAATTATCGATGAACGAAGTGAGATAGCAGGTTGCTATAATGGAATTCCTCAAATGAATGTAGGTATTAGAAGTGATGTTTTAGATAATTGCTTAAAAACAAATGGAATAATAATGGCTATAAGGAGCTTATCACCAGAAGTAATTATCTGTGATGAAATAGGTACCATGAATGAGGTAGAGGCTTTAAGCATGGCCTTTAACTCTGGAGTAAATATGATATTGACAGTGCATGGTATTGATTTGGATGATGTTAGTCGTAGGAAAAGTTTAAAAGAGCTTATTAATGATAATATACTTGAAAGGATTGTTGTTTTAAGTTCTAAAAATGGGCCTGGAACCTTAGAAAAAGTCTATAAGATACAAGAAGGAGGGCAAATTAAGTGTTTAGATATTTAGTTTTAATATGTATCTTTTTAATATGCTCATATATTGGATTTATTATTGGGGAAAGTTACAAGAAGAGAAGTATTAACCTCAAAGAATTTCAAAAAGCAATAATACTTATGAATAACGACGTAATTTATAATAACACTCCACTGATTGAGGCTTTGTATGATGTAAGTAAAAAAATAACTGGTGAATTATCTTCAATGTTTAAGGAAATTGCATCTACTTTAGAGGAAGGAAAAGCAAATAGCGTTTTTGATATTTTTAATAATATTTATGGTAAGTATGAAAATGATTTAAGTTTTAAAAAAGAAGATTATGGGATAGTATCAGATTTCTTTAGAACACTAGGTGAAACAGGGGTATTTGGACAAGAGAAAATATTTAAACTGACTTCAGAACAAGTAAAACTTAATTATCAAGAAGCTTTAAAGGAAGCCAAAGTTAATATAAAGATGTATAGGACTTTAGGGGTATGCGCAGGAGCATTAATAGTAATATTTTTCATATAAAAGGGGGAAGTTAAATGGTATTTGATGTAGGCGTATTATTTAAAATTGGTGCAATGGGCATATTGCTTATAGTAATTGAGCAGCTATTAAAGGCTAATGGTAAAAATGATATTGCTGTACTGGCTAATTTGGCAGGTATAGTGATTATTTTAATTACCATAATAGGAATGGTATCCACATTATTTGATACAGTAAGAGCAATGTTTACGATGTAGGTGAGATAAATGGAGATAATTAGAATAATATCTATAGCTTTAATAGCATTATTTTTATATATATTTGTGAAAGAAAAGAAATCAGATATTGCTGTATTGATTATTTTAGCAGCCAGTATAATAATTTTGCTATATATGATCACACAACTAGGACAAATTGTATCCTTTATAAATTCAATTGCAGCGAAAGCAAATATAGATATCGTTTATATAGAAATTATTTTGAAAATACTAGCAATTGCATATCTTGCTTCATTTTGTAGTGAAATATGTAAAGATGCAGGGGCTGGAAGTTTAGCTTCTAAGGTTGAGTTTTCAGCTAAAATAATGATTTTAGTATTAGCTATACCAATATTGATGGCGGTACTTGATTCAATTCTTCAGATATTATAGGTGATTTAATGAAAATGAATAAATGCTTAAAATATTCATCAATTATTTTATTATTGATAGGGTTGTTCTTTTTTTCTTATAACAGTCAATTAGCTTATGCCGAAGATAATAATTATAATGTAATATCTAATGATGAAATAAATGGTGATTTGGAGGGACTATATGATTATATAAGCACTATGAAGAGTGATTTTGAATTAATTAATGATTTGGACCCAGTATCTTATATAAAAAATTATATAACTACAGGAAAGGGCAATTTAAGCTTTAGTAAAATCTGTGATGCTGTTATTAGCCTATTATTTAAGGAAGTAAAAACAGTATTATCTATGTGCATAACTATTGTAGTAATTGGAATAATATGCTCTCTTATTAAAAACCTTCAAAGTGCTTTTTCATCGGATAGCATATCGGAAATTGCATTTTATGCCTGTTATGCATTAATGATAATTGTTCTTACAAGAACTTTTATAATTTCCTTAGACTTGGCTAAAGATATAATAACGGAAATAAGCGGTTTTATGTCTAA
This sequence comes from Clostridium sp. CAG:265, assembly GCF_000436575.1. NCBI lineage: Bacteria > Bacillati > Bacillota > Clostridia > Eubacteriales > Clostridiaceae > Clostridium > Clostridium sp. CAG:265. Next base: position 30,298 of record NZ_FR886631.1, on the reverse strand, counting down.
ATTACTTCCTATATTGGTAGTTATGTTAGGTGTGGCAGGAGGTTTTACAGAATCAGCAACAATGGATCCTATAGTCTTAGGAACAACAATAATTATACCTAAGATATATTTAAATATAATTTTACCGTTAATATTGATTACATTTGTTTTACAATTCACTAATAACATTTCAACGGAGCCTAAAATCTCTAACTTATGCAGCTTGGTGAAAAGTGCAGTATTATGGATTCAAGGATTGATTTTGACAGTTTATATAGGACTTTTGACTGTGAGAGGAATTACAGCATCAACTATTGATGCCGTAACACTTAAAACAGCTAAATTCACAATTGATAATTTCATACCTATTGTAGGTAAAACTTTTTCTGATGCAATTACTTCTGTAGCTGGATACTCCTTAATAATAAAAAATGCTATAGGATCAGTGGGGCTTATTGTATTAATACTTATAATAATATATCCAATCATAAAGATATTTTTATCATCAATAATTTTGAAAATTTCGTCATCATTATTAGAACCTATAGCAGATAAGCGAATTACAAAAGCAGTTTTTTCCGCTGGGGATTCTTTAGTTTTAATATTATCCAGCGTACTATGTGTAAGTTTAATGTTTTTTGTATTAATTGCCATGATGGTTTCAGCAGGTAAATTTGTAATTGGGGGATAGCTATGGAATATATTAAAAGCTTTATTGAAACATTAGTAACTATAATAATTTTATTTTCTGCAATTGAATTAATATCTCCAAACAATTCAATGAAAAAGTATATTAAATTTGTTTTAGGTTTGATTTTAATAGTAGTAATGTTAAACCCCATAATAGATTTTTTTACGGAAGGCGAAGATAAGATTGTATCTACTATTAAAGAATATGAGGGTATTTTAAGCACAGATACTGAAACAAGCTCCGATGTTGCAGCATCAAATGAAGTGGAAGATGTTTTTATAGAAAATTTAAATAAAAATTCTGCCACTGAGTTAGCAGAGAAATTTCCAGATTATAAGTTTGTATGCGATATAGATTGCAATATAGATTTAAACAATTTTAGTTATGACATAAGTCATGCTAAAATTAGTATTTCCACCAATAAAATTCAGGAGGTAGAAAAGATAGAAAAGGTTGAAATATCTAATGACAATAAGACTAATAGCCAGGCGTACAGTGATGATGAACAAAAAATATTAAGTTATGTTTCAAATATGCTTGGTATTTCAGAGGATAAAATAGAAATTTATACTGTGAGTTAATTAGGTAGGTGATTGGATGGATAATAAAAAATTAAGCGATAACTTGAAATCTTTAAGCAAAAATAAAGGCTTTATTAATGCATTAATATTTTTGCTAGTTGTTTTGTTTATATGGTTAGTTTTGACTAGTTTCAATAAGGTGAACTTTTCAAATAACAATAATGGCAATGATGGTAGTAATACTAATGGAGCATCAGAAGTAGATGCAGCTTTAAGTACTGAAAGTAATGTAAGTTTAAGTTATGAGCAGGCACAAAAAGAAGAGCTAGAGGAGATTTTAAGCAAGATTGAAGGTGTAGGTAAGGTATCTGTTATGATTCGTTTTGAAAGTGGTGAAGTTAAAGTGCCAGCAGTAGATAGTTCTAATCAGATTTCAAAAACAGTAGAAGATGATGGAAATGGTGGTACAAGAACAACAGAACAGGAGAGTCAGGGAGATACAGTGGTAATGAGTTCCAATGGTAGCAGTAGTAATCCATTTATAACTAAGACATATAATCCAGCGGTAACAGGTGTTATCATCACTGCTGAAGGTGCCACAAGTAGTAAAGTTAAATACGAAATACAGCTAGCAGTTTCAAAATTATATGATATAGGTTTAGACAAGGTTAATGTATATCCATCAACAAATTAGCATATAATTTGTTAGAAAGTATATGGGAGGAGTATATATGACAAAAAGACAATTTGCAATTATTTTTACACTGATGGCTTTAATTGTTTGTGTAGGTGTACTAGCATCTAAGCTTAATAAGGATGGATTTAATGATCCAGGAGATTTGGGTGCGGTATTGCAGCAAAATGATGATAAAACAACAGATGAGGATAAGGAAACATTGAGCACACAAGATTATTTTTATAATATGAGAGCAGCTAAAGATCAAGAGGATTCCCTTTATGTTGAAAATCTAGAATCTATTAAAAATGATGAAACTACTTCTCAAGAGCAAAAAGACATAGCAAATCAAAAGTTAATAGATAAAACTAATATAAAAGCTCAAGAAAGCAGTGTAGAACAGGATATTAAAAATCAAGGATATGAAGATGCAATATGTATGATAGATAATAATAAGGTAAAAGTTTATGTGAAGGTTGATGCGGATTTAACTAAAGAAGAATCAGGTTTAATTCAAAAATCTGTGGAAGATATAACTACATTAACTGATATTACAATACTAGCAAAGAAATAATACGTTGTCATAATTAATGTATTTTGTTATAATGTACCTATGATAAATGAGGTGTGCTAAACTGTATACCTTGAGGAGGGTGAAGTATGGAAAATATTAAGGACGAATCTACTTTAGGCGTAGTTAGAATATCTGATGAAGTTGTAAGTGTTATAGCCAGTATAGCTGCTGAAGAGATACAAGGAATAGTTGAAATTCCAACAGGAGTTGGCAATAATATATCTCAAATTCTAAAAGGTAAGAAGACTACAACAGGAAAGAGCGTAAAAGTAACCTTAGGTGAAGATGCTGCAACTATTGAATTAACTGTTGCTGTTGAGTATGGAATAAATATTCCCGAAGTGATAAGTTTAGTTCAAGAAAATGTTAAGAAGACCGTTGAAGCTATGACAGGGTTAAATGTTGAAGCAGTTAATGTAAATGTTCAAAACATATATGTTCCTAAAAAGGAACAAAACTTAGAAAAAGAAGTTTAATTGATAGCCCTCTGAAATTCAGAGGGTTTCTCATTGCAGGAGAGAAAGATAATAACTTTTAATAGACATAATGTTAATAATATTGTAATATACATATGTTTAATTAATATGATGAAAGTTTATAATAAAACTAATATATGATGTTTAGAGGATACTTAGGAGGAAATATGAAAAGAAAAAGATCAAGAGAAATAGCAATGGAATTATTATTCAGTATGGAAATAAGCAAGAATTCCTATGAACAAACTATAGAAAGCTTTATTGAAAACTACGAAATGGATTTAAAGACTATAGATTTAGAATATATAAAAGAAGTTATGAAATCTGTTACAGATTACAAAGAAGAAATTGATGAAATAATAAAAAATTCATTAATTAACTGGACTATAGAGAGAGTTTCTAAAGTTAATTTAATAATCGTAAGATTAGCAATTGCAGAAATGCTTTATATTGATGATGTTCCAGAGGTAGTTGCTATAAACGAAGCAATTGAGCTTACTAAAAAGTATTCAGATGATAAGAGTGTATCATTTGTTAATGGAGCTTTAGATAAAGCATTTAAGAATATAAAATAAATATAAGTTGTTGGGGAGTTATAGAGAATGGGAGAAATAATAAACGTTATAGATTTAGCTAAGAGCATAAAAGGGCAAATTGCTGAATTTGTTTCTCAAAGAGCAAATAATGGAGAAATTATACCTAAGATAGCATCAATTGTTGTAGGTGAAGATGGTGGATCTATTTTTTACATTAATAGTCAAGAAAAAGTGGCTAATTCTTTAGGCATATTGTTTGAAAAAATATTATTAAAAGAATCTACTACTGAAGAAAATTTAATTAATGAGATAATATCATTAAATAATAATGAGAAAATTCATGGAATTATACTTCAATTACCATTACCAAAACATATTGATGAGAAAAAGGTAATCTCATACATATCACCAGATAAGGATATAGACTGTTTAACTTATATCAATCAAGGTAAATTATATGCAGGTCACAAGAAATTCATACCATGTACTCCTAATTCTGTGGTAACAATCTTAGATAGCTTAAATATTAATCTTCAAGGAAAAGAAGTAGTTGTTGTTGGACGTAGCAATATTGTAGGTAAGCCTGTAGCTGTTTTAATGCTAGAAAGAAACTGTACAGTTACTGTTTGTCATTCTAAGACTAAGGATCTTCAAAGTGTATGTCAAAGAGCAGATATACTTATTTTAGCTATTGGCATTCCAAATTACATCGATTCTTCATATGTAAAAGAAGAAGCAATTGTTATAGATGTTGGTACATCTTCTTTAAATGGTAAAATAACTGGTGATGTTTTAATTGATGATGTTATAGGAAAAGTATCTTATATGACAAAAGTGCCAGGTGGAGTAGGATCATTAACAACTACACTTTTAATGAAAAATGTTTGTGAGGCATTGAAATAATTATGAAAATTAAAACATTATCTGTATCAGAATTGAATAGTTATATAAAAAAAATATTAGATAATGACTTTATATTAAATAATCTCTCTGTAAAAGGGGAGATTTCTAATTTAAAATATCATTCATCAGGACATATATATTTTTCTCTAAAAGATGATAGTGGTAAAATAAACTGTATTATGTTTAAGAATAAAGCATATGAATTGGCATTTAATTTAGAAGATGGTATGAATGTCATTGTAAGAGGTAAAGTATCAGCTTATGAAGCAAATGGAACTTTTCAAATATATTGCAATGAAATTGAAAAGGAAGGTCTTGGAGATTTATACATAAGATATGAACAATTAAAGAAAAAGTTAGAACTCCAAGGATATTTTGATTTAGCGAACAAAAAGCCAATTCCAAAAGAACCTGTAGCCATAGGAATTGTCACATCATCAACTGGTGCAGCAATTGAAGATATAAAAAACGTTATTAGAAGAAGAAATAGATTTGTTGATCTCTTCTTATATCCAGCACAAGTCCAAGGAAAAGGTGCTTTTAAGAGTATTATAGATGGAATTAGGTATTTTAATAATAAGAAGAACGTTGATTTAATAATTGTTGGTAGAGGTGGAGGTTCTATTGAAGAATTATGGAATTTTAATGAGGAAGCTCTAGCAGAGGAAATTTTTCATTCTGAAATTCCTATTATTTCAGCTGTAGGTCATGAAGTAGATTATACAATAGCTGATTTTGTAGCGGATCTTAGAGCTTCTACTCCTTCTCAAGCTGGAGAATTAGCTGTACCTTTAGATAGTGAGATTTATTTTACTATTAGTGAATATGAAAACTACTTAAATAAGTATATGATTGAAAGATTTAATGATGAAAAATCTAAGATTAATAATTTTTCTAGAATATTAAGTTTAAATTCACCAATGAATAAGGTTGTAAATAGTTATTTAGAAGTAGAAAAAGTAAAAGAAAAACTAGATAGTTTGCTTAATAAGAAAATTGCTCTTGAAAAACAAAAGTTAATTTCACTAAATAACGTATTACAAGCTCATAGTCCTTTAAATATTTTATCTAAGGGTTATGCTATAATAGAAGATGAAAATGGAAATATACTAAAAGAAATAAAAGATTTTAATAAAGATATGAATGTTAAAATAAACTTAAGTGATGGAATTATTAAGGGGAATTTAAAATTATTGTAGAGGAGGAGAATGCTTTGGCAAAAAAAGAAAATTATAATGAAATGCTAAATTTATTAGAATCCACTATTGAGACTTTAGAAAACAATGATTTAGGTCTTGAAGATGCTATGAAAGAATATGAAAAGGGAAGCAAATTAGTTAATAAGTTATATAAGACTCTAGCTAATTTAGAGGGTAAATTTATAACACTAAAAGAAGCTTCAGATAGGGTAAATGATCATGAAAATTAAACAATTGAAAGAATTAGTTGATAATTATCTAAGTAATTACTTTAAAAATAAAGGATCATATAATTCATTAATATATGATGCTGCTAACTATAGCTTAAATGTTGGTGGAAAAAGGATACGCCCTATATTATTTATGCTGGTATACAATATGTATAAAGGTAAAGATAAGGAAATAATTGATATGGCAGCGGCTATTGAAATGATTCATACTTATTCACTCATACATGATGATTTGCCTTGTATGGATAATGATGACTTAAGAAGAGGGAAACCAACTAATCATAAGGTATATGGAGAAAATATTGCAGTGTTAGCAGGAGATGCCTTATTAAACGAAGCGATGATTTTACTTATGGATTTCTCGATAAAAAATGGAAAAGATGCACTTGTTGCTGCAAGAGAAATTGCCTATGCTGCTGGTGCAGATGGAATGATAGGTGGTCAAGTCGTAGATATCATAAACGAAGGAAAAAAAATTTCTAAAGAGGAATTAAATTATATGCATCTAAAGAAAACTGGAGAGCTTATTAGAGCTTCTATAGTAGCAGGTGCAATTTTAGCAGAAGTAGACAAAAGTGAAATAGAATTATTAAATAAATTTGGGCTGAATTTAGGATTAGCTTTTCAAATTAAAGATGATATACTTGATGTAACTGGTGATGTGAACAAATTAGGCAAGAATACTTTAGCTGATGGAAATAAATCTAATTTCATTACTATGTATGGATTGGAAGAATGCAAGGTAATGTGTGAAAATTTAACAGATGAATGTATTGCTATTTTAGAGAAGATTTCAGTTAACACAGATATCTTAAAAAAGTTAACTATAGAGCTTTTGGAAAGAGATTTTTAACAAAGGAAGGATATTTATGTCAAAGTTATTAGACAAGATTAGTTCACCAATTGATGTCCATAAGTTTAGTAATAAAGAATTAACAATACTTTCAAATGAAATAAGAGAATTCTTAATAGATAATGTTCTTAAAACTGGAGGACATTTATCATCAAACCTTGGAGTAGTTGAGTTAACATTAAGTTTATATAAAAATTTTAATTTAGAGAAAGATAAGATTGTATGGGATGTTGGTCATCAGAGCTATGTACATAAAATGTTATCAGGTAGAAAAAATCAATTTAGTACACTAAGAAAATATAAAGGAATTAGTGGATTTCCTAAGATAAGTGAAAGTGAATACGATGCCTTTGGAACAGGTCATAGTAGTACATCTATATCAGCAGCTTTAGGGATAGCAAGAGCAAGAGATATATTAAAGGAAGATTACAATGTTGTAGCAGTAATTGGAGATGGAGCACTTACAGGTGGAATGGCCTTAGAAGCCATAAATGATTTAGGCTTTAATAAAAGCAAGATGATTATTATTTTAAACGATAATCAAATGTCAATCAGTAAGAATGTTGGGGCATTATCTAATCATTTAAATATGCTTAGAGTTGCTCCTAATTATAATAAAATAAAGAATGAAATAAATCAAACGCTTAATACTTCAGTAGTTGGTAAAAGTGTTGCCAACTCAATTCATAAAATTAAAGATAGTATTAAAAATCTAGTTGTTCCATCAAAGATGTTTGAAGAAATGGGACTAAAATATATAGGTCCAATTGATGGACATGATATTGAGTTAATGAATGAGGTATTAACACGTGCTAAACAAATAGATGGACCAGTGCTTATTCATGTGATAACAAAAAAAGGTAAGGGATATGAACTTGCTGAGGAAAATCCTAATAAATACCATGGAGTATCTGGTATAAATGATAATACAGAAAAAAATAATGATAACCCTGAAATAAAATACTCAAAAGCTTTTGGGAATTTTGTAGTTGCAGAAGCAGAAAAAAATGAAAAGTTAGTATGTTTAACAGCTGCAATGCCAGATGGAACTGGCCTTAATGAATTTGCTAAACTTTATCCTAATAGATTTTTTGATGTGGGAATAGCTGAAGAACATGCAACTACTTTATCCGCAGGTATGGCCAGTGCTGGTTTAAGACCAATATTTGCAGTATATTCAACATTCTTGCAAAGAGCTTTTGATCAGATTATACATGATGTTTGTATTCAAAACCTACCAGTAATTTTTGCAGTAGATAGAGCAGGGATTGTTGGTGATGATGGAGAAACACATCAGGGAGTTTTTGATTTATCATATCTATCTTTAATACCAAATATGACGGTACTTGCTCCTAAGCAAGTAGAAGAACTATCAGTGATGATGAAGTGGGCTCTAAAAGAAAATAGGCCTATAGCAATTAGATATCCAAGAGAAGGGGATTTTTATCATAAATTAACTCCACTAAGTGAAATAAAATATGGGAAATGGGAAAAGATTATAGATGGTGATAAAGTAGCTATAATTTCTGTAGGTAAAATGGTACAATATGCAATGATTGCCAATGAAGGACTTATTAAAGAAGGAATTAATCCTACAATTATTTCAGCTTCATTTATAAAGCCTTTAGATTTAGAAATGTTGAAAGAATTAGTTGAAAATAATTATGATATCATTACAGTTGAAGATAATGTTGGCAATGGAGGATTTGGAAGCTATGTTATAGAATCATTATATAATTTAGGTTTTAAAGGCAAATTTAAATCTCTATCATATAAAGATGAGTTTATTCCCCATGGAAAAGTTGATTTGCTTTACTCAGAATATGGATTAGATTCAGTCGCAATAAAGAATACTGTTATTACAATGATTAAATAAAAAAGGAGAAACCAATGGCAGTTAAAAAGGAAAGATTAGATGTACTTTTAGTTGAAAAAGGTATATGCACTTCAAGAGAAAGAGCAAAAACAAGTATTATGGCTGGCTTAGTTTATGTAGATGGACAGAAAGTAGATAAAGTTGGAGAAAAGGTAAGTGTTGAAGCTGACATAGTTTACAGAGGAGAAAAGATGCCTTATGTAAGCCGTGGTGGATTTAAGCTTGAAAAAGCAATGAAGGAATTTAACATTGATTTAACTGATGCTGTATGTATGGATATAGGTGCTTCAACAGGTGGGTTTACAGATTGTATGCTACAAAATCATGCAAAAAAAGTATTTTCAGTGGATGTTGGTTATGGGCAATTTGCTTGGAAACTAAGAACTGATGAAAGAGTAGTTTGTATGGAGAGAACTAATATAAGATATGTAACACCAGAAGATATAGGTGAAAAACTTGACTTTGCATCAATAGATGTATCTTTTATATCTCTGAGAACTATTATGCCAGCTGTAAAAGAATTATTAAAGGATGATGGATGTGTAGTTGCATTAATTAAGCCTCAATTCGAAGCAGGAAAAGATAAAGTAGGTAAGAAGGGTGTTGTAAGAGATAAATCTGTTCATAAGGAAGTTGTTACAAATATAGTTAATTTCTTAATAGATAATGAACTGACAGTGCTTGGACTAAGCTTCTCACCAATTAAGGGGCCAGAAGGTAATAGAGAATACCTAGTTTATTTCACTAAGAACAAAGAAAGAGAAACTGATTTTAAATTTGATGTTATAGATCAAATTATTGAAGATTCACATAGCCAGCTTTAATATAGCTGGCTTTAGGTGTATTATAAATTATTAGGGGTGAGGTTATGAAGCATGTTTTAATAGCTTTAAATCCTTCTAAAGATAAAGACGGACTTATATTATATAATGTTATATCAAAGGTATCACATGAATTTGAGGGCGTTAAAATTAAAGTTTTAAATAGTTATGAACTTGCATCTAATGAAATAGATGATGATATTGATCTTGTAATTGTTTTAGGTGGAGATGGTACTATACTTAGTGTAGCGCGAGATATAAATGGGTATAAAGATATTCCTATTTTAGGAGTGAATATTGGTAATTTAGGATTCCTGTCCAGTGTAGAATACGGAGAACTTGAGAGTTCTTTAAAAAAGATAAAAAAAGGCTTATATAGTAAACAGAAGAGGATACTATTGCAATGTAATAATGGAGAAAAATCTAATGTATTAAGGGCTTTAAATGATGTGGTAATAGCAAGAGGAACTTTATCAAGAATAATTAAATTTGATATATACATTGATAAAAAACTTTATATATCGTTTAAGGGTGATGGACTTATTATTGCTACACCAACTGGCTCTACAGCATATTCTTTTTCAGCAGGAGGACCATTTATCTATCCAGATGTTGATGTTGTAACAATAACACCTATCTGTCCACATACAAAGGCAATGCAGCCTATAGTATTAAATAGCAGCTCTGTGATAGAAATCAAGGTTGATAATAACAACGAAGAGATATATCTTACTGTTGATGGACAAAAAGTCATTAAAAAGGAAGATGATGAAATAATAACTATTACGAAATCTGAACATTATGCAGAAATAATCCTTCTTGATGATTATGATTATTTTAATGTTTTAAGAAAAAAAATACTATATAACTCAGAGAAAGAAGAAGGTGAGTAGATGAAATCAAAGAGACATAATAGAATTTTAGAGATAATTAATGAAAAAGAAATAGAAACACAAGAAGAGTTAGCGGAAGAGTTAAAGGCAAGTGGTTTTGAAGTTACTCAAGCTACTATTTCAAGAGATATAAAGATATTAAAGCTCTTAAAAGTACAAAGCATGTCAGGTAAATATAGATATGTGGCTCCAACTAAGGAAGAAAGAAACCTAAATGATAAGCTTTATAGTATACTTGCTAATTCAGCTATATCAGTGGAAAAGGTTGATAAGTTTGTAGTAGTAAAAACACTAACTGGTGCTGCTTCTGCTGCTGCTGAAGCTATAGATAGCTTATATTCAGCAGACATTGCTGGAACAATAGCTGGTGATAATACAATATTTATATTAATAAGAACTGAAGAAAAAGCTTTAGAGTTAATAACAAAAATTAGAAAAATAATTTTATAAATTTAAAAGGTGGGTTATAATGCTTGTTGTTTTAAATATAAAGAATTTTGCTTTAATCCAAGAATTATCTGTTGAGTTTGGAGCTGGATTCAATATTTTATCTGGAGAAACTGGTGCTGGTAAATCGATTTTAATAGATACTATAGACTATGTATTAGGTGGAAAGTTTTCTAAAGAGCTTATTAGGTATGGCGAAGATAAAACTTATGTAGAAGCTATATTTGATATGGAAAATAATGAAATATATACGTTATTAAATGATTTAAATATAGAAAATGATGAATTATTAGTTGTATCAAGAGAAACAACTATTTCAGGAAAAAGTATAATTAAAGTAAATGGAAAAACTATTGTCTTATCACAGTTAAAAAGAATAAGAGAAAAGCTTTTAGATATTCATGGTCAACATCAAAATCAATCTTTATTAAGTAAAGGAACACATATATTATATTTAGATGAGTATAACTCTGAAAATATAAGTCCTTTATTAGAGCAATTTGAAATAGTTAAAAATAGACATTCGCAGATAGAAGATAAAATCAATGAATTGAAAGGTAATGACGATAGGGAAAAGATTCTTGATTATATAAAGTTCCAAATAGATGATATTGAAAAAGCAAAGCTTAAGCCAGGTGAAGAAGAAGATTTGCGAGAACAATATAATATTTTAGCAAATGCTGAAAAGATATCTTCTAGCCTTATAAATTCATATAATTATTTAAATAATAATCCACAAGGAAATTCTGTTTTAGAATTATTATCTAAAGTTATTTCAGAATTTTCACATTCAGAAATGCATTTAGAAAAGATAAAAGATAAAAGAGTTCAAGTGGAAGAAGCGTATTATTTACTTGAAGAATCAACAAGAGATATTAGAGATATAGCTAATGAAATATATTATGATGAAAATGAATTAGCAGCAATAAATGAAAGAATATATGAAATTAGTTTATATAAGAAAAAATATGGTGATTCAATTGATGAAATACTTAAATTTTTAGAAAAGCTTAAAAATCAATATGATGAATTTATTAATTCAGAGGAAATAATACTAAATTTAAAAAAAGAATTAAGTGTTATTGAGAAAGATATGAGCGAAATAGGAGTAAAATTACATGAATTTAGATGCATGTCAGCTAAAGACTTAGAAGTAAGAATTAAAGAAGAATTATCATACGTAGGACTAGAAAAAGCTATTATAAAAATAGATGTAAATTTAAGTGAAATTGCCAATAATAGAGGATATGATGATGTTCAATTTCTAATTTCGGCAAATCCTGGTGAACCATTAAAACCGTTGGAAAAAGTATTATCTGGTGGTGAATTATCAAGAATAATGCTTGCTTTAAAATGTGTTTTTGTTGATAAAGATAAAATCCCAACGTTAATATTTGATGAAATTGATACTGGAATAAGTGGTGCCATTGGAAAGCGTGTAGGTGAAAAAATGTACCAAGTATCAGTAAAACATCAAGTTCTATGTATTACACATTTACCACAAATTGCAGCATTATCAGATAATCATTATTTTGTTTCAAAAAAAGTTGAAAATGGTAAAACATTTACTCAGATTAGAATGCTTAATGAGCAAGACAAGGTTTGCGAAATTGCAAAAATGATTGGTGGAGATAACTTAAGCGATGTTGCCATCGATAATTCAAGAGAGATGGTTAAATTAGCTAATATTAAGAAAAATGAAATAAAAAATGAATTTATTTAATACATAATACACTAATTTACTGCAAAAAATAAAATCATGGAATTTCTCCATGGTTTTATTTTTTTATATAAAATTTTTAGCTTATATAATTTTTGACTTTTATAACAACGTTACTATAGCATATAAAAATAGCTACAGGGAAAATTAAAATCAGAAGCAAAGGAGGAGATAAAATGATAAAAAAGCTTATAAAAAATTTTAGCATAATAACTGCTCCAATCTTCATTCTGGTTTTAATTGGAGTCTATAATAATTCACAAGCTGATGAATTATCTATAAAAAACCGAATGAAAGATACAACTTCATATGTAATGAATGATGTACAAAATGCAGATTCTATTGATTGTTACACTAGCTTAATAAATTCTAAAGAATTAACAACTTTGCATAAAGAAAAGAGAAAAAATATTGAAGTTTATCCTGGTGGAATAAGTATAGGCGTTAAGATAAATAATAAAGGTGCTTTAGTAGTAGGTTATTCAGATATATCAACCTATGATGGATTAAGTGAAAGTCCTGGGAAAATAGCAGGTATAGAGCTTGGAGATATTATAGAAGAGGTAAATGGAGAAAATATTGAAACATGTTCTGATTTAATAAGTAAGGTTAAAAGCTGTAGAAATGATGAGCTTACTGTAAAAATACTAAGAGGAAACTCTGAAATAACAAAAAAAGTTCCTTTAATAAAGGAAGATAATGAATATAAAATTGGTTTATGGGTAAGAGATTCTACAGCTGGTATAGGAACATTGACTTTTTATGATAAAGATAGCAAAACTTTTGGAGCTTTAGGTCATCCAATTACTGATGGAGATACTAATGTGTCATTTAATATTAAAAGTGGTACACTCCTTAGATCTTCAATTTTAAGTATTAAAAAAGGGGAAAGAGGAAATCCTGGGGAAATAAAAGGATTATTTATCAACGAAAATGAATCTATAGGTACTATAGAAAAAAATACTAGTTCAGGAATATATGGTGATGGATTAACAGAATTAATAAATCCTAATTTTAATAAAGCAATGACCGTAGCTTATCGAGATGAAATAAAGGAAGGTCATGCACAAATAATTACTACTGTAGAAGATGATGGAGCCAAAGCGTATGATATTGAGATATTAAAATTACTTCCTCAAGATGAACCAGGATCAAAGAGCATGATTATTAAAATTGTGGATCCAGTATTATTAGAAAAAACAGGTGGTATTGTTCAAGGGATGAGTGGTAGTCCTATAATACAAAATGGTAAAATTATAGGAGCTGTAACTCACGTTTTAATAAATAAACCTGATGTAGGATATGGGATATATATTGAATGGATGTTACAAGATGCAGGAGTAATTAAATAAGTAGAAAAGGCTGCTATTAGTTTTAGCAGCCTTTCTTCAATAAAATAACAAAAATATTTCAAAAAAATGTAAAAAAACTGTTATATTTATTTTTTTTATGGTATAATATACTCAATTAAATTAAAAAGTAGAAAAACAATTAATATTCAGTTTTAAAGTTTAAAATTATCTAATGAATAATTTTACCAATGAAATTAAAAATAGGTAGAAAGGGAGAGAAATATGGAAGGAAATAAAATTTCAGTTTTAATTGCAGATGATAATAAAGAGTTTTGCAGTATATTAAATGATTATTTACTAAATCAAAGAGATATAGTTGTTACAGGTATAGCAAAGGATGGAAAAGAGGCTCTAACATTAATTGAGCAAAAACAACCTGATTTAGTTATTCTTGATATAATTATGCCTCATTTAGATGGATTAGGGGTTCTAGAAAGATTACAATCAATGAATCTTGAAAAATTTCCTAGAATTGTAATTTTATCAGCAGTAGGTCAAGATATGATTACTCAAAGAGCAATTACATTAGGAGCAGATTACTATGTTGTAAAACCATTCGACATGGATATATTCACAAAGAGAATTAGAGATATGTTCAATGATAATGTTCCTTCTGAGCCGGTAAGAAGACCTGTGGCGGTAACTGCAGTAGAAACTCCAGTTCAAAAAGGACCTGTAGATTTAGAAACAGAAATTACAAACATAATTCATGAGATAGGTGTGCCAGCACATATCAAAGGGTATATGTATTTAAGAGAAGCTATAACAATGGTTGTTAATGATATGGAATTGTTATCAGCTGTAACAAAAGAATTATATCCATCAATAGCTAAGAAGTACAATACAACAGCTTCAAGAGTAGAGAGAGCAATTAGACATGCTATAGAAGTAGCTTGGGGAAGAGGACAAATAGATGCAATAAATAAACTATTTGGATACACTATTCACACAGATAAGGGCAAGCCTACAAATAGTGAATTCATAGCTATCATTGCTGATAAGCTAAGACTTAAAAATAAAGTATCTTAAATATATAAGAAAGTCAATAAAATGGCTGTTGAACAAATAATATGAAAAAATCAAATCTATTTTGTTTATAGCAACAAAGTGTATTTGATACCAACAAATAAATATTAAATCAAGTAGATAGACACTTTCTATCAGTTGGATAATTTTCAAACTGTTAGGAGGTGTTTTTTTGGCTAAAATTTTAAAAGCTAAAAGAGAAGTTTTATTTATGTCACAAAATACAAGTATTGATGTTTGAACATAAATTATTAATTTATCAAAATAAAACCATTAAAATTAAATGAAATGCTGTTTTGTCACTGTGGAAATAGGATATATTTTATTAAATTATTAAAATAATCCTAACTATGAAGTGATTTATATTTTAATATATAAAAGTATAGACTATATAATATATATTTTTTTGTAAAGAAAGGATAATTATATGAAAAAAGAATTATTAGAAAAGATAACTGACCATTTATTAACAGATATAAAGCCATCAACATATGTAAAATCAATAGAAGATGATTTATGGGGAACAGCATTGCAAATAATTAATGAACTTAAAACTGTAGAACAATCACCTAAATATCATCCAGAAGGAAATGTATATAATCATGTAATGCTTGTGGTAGATAAAGCTGCACAGATACGTAGCCTGGCAAATAGTAAAAAAGAATTTATGTTAGCTTCGCTTTTACATGATGTTGGAAAAAAGGTAGCAACAAAAAAGAATATCAAAGGAAACTATACATCATACAATCATGATAAAATTGGCGAAAAAATAGTTAATGATATATTAGTTCAATACGATATTAATAATATAGAACGAGAAAAAATAGTTAATTTAGTCAAATATCATATGCATCATTTGTACATATTGAAAAGTTTACCTTATGAAAATACAGAAGAAATGATTAAAGATGTGGAGCTAAACGATATGATTCTATTGTTTATAAGTGATAGGTTAGGAAGAGGTCAAAAACGTAAAGATGATATTGAAAAGGAACTATCAGATGTAAAAACTATTATAGGGATACTAAAGAAAAAATATAATGTAGATATAGATGTTTTTGAAAAAGCATATAAATTAATAATTAAATAATAAAATGGTATTTACATATATTTAATTATGAATAACTTCATATATTACCTCATAGTATATATGGAAAGAAAAAACTGGAGGTTTAAAATGAATGTTATTGATAAGTTGAATAATAGCTATAGAGAAAATAGGATATATTATTTTATGGTTTTAATTTTCTTTTGTGTTGGCATAGCATTAGGAGCTTTTATGGTTAAATATATGAATATTAATGATTCAACAGATCTGTCTAATTATTTTTCATCTTTTACAGAAAGCATACTGGTGAGCCAAGTAGAAAGTACTAAATTATTCTTGAATATATTGATTAAAATATCAATTACAGTCGTAATAATAATTATATTAGGATTTACCGTATTTGGTATACCATTTATCTTGCTAATTGATTTAATAAAGGGATTTACATTAGGCTATACATTTACTTTTTTATTAACAACTTTTAATGGTAAAGGAATCTGGTTGGCAATAGTATCAATTTTACCACAAAATATTTTTTATATTCCAAGTTTTATTGCATTAAGTATAATTTCTATTGAATTTTCCGCTACAAAACTGCGATATAAGTTCTTTAATAAAGGGACAATAAATACAATAGTAAAGAAGGAATTAATTTTTAAAATAGGGGTTTTGGTATGTATATTTATAACTGGTGTGTTTATTGAAAGCTATATATGTCCAAATTTAATGAAATTTATTGTTAGTAAAATTACTTGATAAATTTCTGAATTCCAAGAAATTTATGAGACCAAATAATAATTAAAGGTGAAATGGGGAGAGTTATGAAAGAAATAGTAAATGAATATAAAGAATATTTATTAAATAGTCACAAAAGTGAAAATACTGTTTATGCATATGTAACAGATGTAAATTTATATATAAAATACTTGAATACAAAGGATATTTACCTTGATGAAACAGATAATCTAACTGTACTTGGGTATATACAATATTTATTACAAGAAGGAAAGTCTGAACGGTCAATTAGCAGGATAGTAATAAGCTTAAGAAGCTTCTATAACTATCTTAAAGAGCATAAGATAATACGTGATATCCCTAAGATATATTATAAAAGCACAGATACTACTAAAAAACTTCCAGAGATTCTTACTGTGGAAGAAGTAGATAAAATAATAAAAATAGTAGATAAAGATTGTAATAAAGGGATTAGAGATAATGCCTTACTGGAACTTATGTATGCAACTGGTATGAAGGTGTCTGAAATAATCTCTTTACAAGTAGAAGATATTAATTTAGAACTATCATATGTCAGATGTCATGATAATAAAAATTATGAAAGACTTATTCCTATTGGCAGAAGTGCTGAAGCTGCACTTAAGGAATACCTATCCATAAGAGATATGATTGCAGCAGCAGGTGTTCATAATTTATTTGTTAATTTAAATGGAAACAAATTAACAAGGCAAGGTGTTTGGAGAATAGTTAAGGAATATTCTCATAAAGCAGGAATAAAAAAAGATGTAAATTTAAATACATTTAGGCATTCTTTTGCTGTACATCTATTACAAAATGGTGCAAATGTGAGAGCTGTACAAAAACTTCTGGGCAATCAAGTGTTAACTTATATGGACACATATTATGAAATTATTAATAATGATAAAATTAATGTGGTATATAAGAATTCACATCCTAGAGCATAGATATTATAAAAAAGGTGAATATTCTTCTATTAAAGTGGTATAATTTGTAGTATTACATGGTGAAAGCATGTATAATAAAAAATGGTTAGCAAATGCTAATTTAGATAAAGATTATTGCAGAATGGGTAACATATAAGGAGGAAAAGTAATATGAGAATGTATGACATTATAATGAAAAAGAGAAAAGGTTATGAATTATCTAAAGAAGAAATAGATTTTTTTGTTAATGGGTTTACAAAAGGGGAAATACCTGATTATCAGGTTTCTGCTTTGTTAATGACACTTTTTTTCAATGAAATGTCTAAAAGTGAGACAGCTAATTTGACAATGTCAATGGTTAATTCTGGAGATGTAATTGACTTATCTAAGATTAAAGGAATTAAGGTTGATAAGCATTCCACAGGGGGAGTAGGAGACAAGACATCAATATGCTTAACTCCGCTAGTGGCATCTCTTGGAATACCTGTAGCAAAAATGTCTGGAAGAGGTCTAGGCCATACAGGTGGAACTATTGATAAGTTAGAAAGTTTTAATGGTTTTTCTGTTGAATTGACGGAAGAGCAATTTATAAATAATGTCAATAATATTAATATTGCAATTATGGGACAAAGTGGTAACCTTGTACCAGCTGACAAAAAACTTTATGCTCTTAGAGATGTAACAGCTACTGTTGATAATACAGCTCTTATTGCTTCAAGTATCATGAGTAAGAAACTTGCTTCAGGGGCAGATGCAATCGTACTAGATGTTAAAGTTGGTGATGGTGCT
>NZ_FR886631.1:0-11915 GCF_000436575.1 Clostridium sp. CAG:265 | reverse complement strand
AAGTTGGAAGAAAAACTGTGGCAGTTATTTCAGATATGGATCAGCCTCTTGGTTTTGCCATTGGTAATATTCTTGAAGTGAAAGAAGCTATTGAGCTATTAAAAGGCAATGGACCTAAAGATCTACTAGAATTAACACTTACTTTAGGTGGAAATATGCTTCTTTGTGCAGAAAAAGTTTCAAGTCTTGAAGAAGGTAAAGCACTTTTAAAGGAAAATATATCAAACGGAAAAGGGCTTGAGAAGCTTAAAGAGTTTATCAAGGCTCAAGGTGGTGATGTATCACCAATAGATAATCCAGAGTTATTCCTTGTAGCAAAGTACATAATTCCTGTAACAGCAGAAAATGATGGATATATTACTAAAATTAATACTGAAGCAATGGGACTAATAGCTATGGAGCTAGGAGCTGGAAGAGCTACTAAGGATAGTATTATAGATTTAACAGTAGGGATAGTTTTAAACAAAAAACGTGGAGATAAAGTAAATAAAGGTGATGTTATAGCTTATATCCATAGTAATAAAGAAGATAATAATAAAATTGAAATGAAGATAAAAGAAAATATTATGATAAGCGCAGAGTTTAATGATAATATTCCTTTAATATATAATGTAATAAGTTAAATTTAAAAAATATGATAGAGAGAAGTAGTTCTTTCTATTATATTTTTTTTTCTTTTGGTAACACTAAGCTTGAGAGGAGGAAGAAAGATGAAAAACACGCTAATTAAGACAATATCTCTTGCTATTTTAACTTTATTATCATTTAATACATTTGTATATGCAAGTATAGGTGAGTCAGTAGATATTGGTGAAGAGTATAGCATATTATCTTCTATTACTTATGAGGAGGGAATGAATGTTGATGCAAAATCAGCCTTATTAGTAGAGCCTGTTAGCGGTACTGTACTTTATGAAAAAAATTCTGAAGAAAAATTTGCACCAGCATCTGTTACTAAAATAATGACAATGCTTTTAGCTATTGAAGCAGTTGATAATGGAAGCATTACATTAAGTGATAAGATAGTTTGTAGTGAAAACGCTAAAAATATGGGTGGAAGTACAATGCTATTAGATACTGGAGAAGTTAGAACTGTAGAAGAAATACTTAAGGGAATTGCAATTGCTTCTGGAAACGATGCAGCAGTTGCTATGGCTGAATATTTAGGTGGAAGCGTAGATAATTTTGTCTCCATTATGAATAAAAGAGCAAAAGAATTAGGTATGGTAAATACGAATTTTAAAAATTGCAATGGGTTGCCAGAAGAAGGTCATTACACAACGGCTAAAGATATTTCAATAATGTCTTTAGAATTATTAAAACATCCTTCAATTTTAAAATATACAGGTACATATATGGAAACCATATCTGAAGGAAGAAAAAGTCCCATAGAACTGGTAAATCATAATAAACTTGTAAGATTTTTTGATGGATGTGATGGACTAAAAACTGGCTATACAGAAGAAGCTAAGTATTGTATATCTGCTACAGCTGTAAGAGATGGTGTAAGAATGTTAGCAGTAATAATGGGTGCTCCAACATATAAAGTGAGAAATCGTGATGCTAGTATGCTTATGAACTATGGATTTTCAAAATATGAAGGCAAAAAAATCTTTTCAAAAGATGAAGATGTAGAAAAAATCTTTTTAGGTAAAAATACTGATAGATATTTCATAGCAAAAGCAAAGAATGACTTGACTATAGTACTTGAAAAGGGTACTACTGGAGAGCCTGAAAATAAAATTACATTAAATTCTGAAAATTCTGAAAAAGATTCTTATAAAGAAGGAGAAATTATTGGTATTTGTGAAGTTCTTGTAGGTGATAAAAAAATAGGGGAAGTTGAGCTGTATTGCGATAGAGATGTTGAAAAAGCAAACTTCTTTGAAAATATAAAATATAATTTAAAGAACTTATTTAAGGAAGGAATATAGTACATAATGAAGGGTATCTTAAGATACTCTTTTTATGAAATTTATCTTAATCATTAACAAAAGAGATATATTATACAATATTTATTATGATATAATCTAATTGGAGGTGATGGGATGAATAGAAGATTAAAGTATATATCATACATAGTATTAGCTTCGATGCTTTTTACAGGATGCTATAAAAATACATCTAATAACGATCAAAATAGCGATAAATCCACAGATAGAATAGATGTTACTATAGATGAAAATACAGGTGCTACCGAGGAAAATGGTAGTGGAGTGGTGGAAGAAGCATATACTGAATTTAATGCCCTTGGTAATACTTACTTTGGAAATAAGGGATATGAAGGTTTTAATGTCAATGATGAAATAGTTAATAGTAGCAATTATGTAAAAAATGAATATAAAGAAATAGATTTTGCAATAGATTTAGTATCACAGCACTTACTGGGAAGTGAAGATGTATATGATTTCCTAGTTTCCAGCAATGAAAATGGTGAAGTAATTCCTCTGACTGATAATGATAGAGCACAAATAGAAAAGGATTTACATAGCCTTAAAGTTGACCAATATGGTGTTTATGAAGATACTCCTCTATATTTTAATTTCATGTATGCACAATTTCTAGGTTTTGATGATGATGGAGTTAAGTTATACATTAGAGGTCATATTTCAGGGTTTGCTGTTTCTTATATCGTAACTGTATATGAACAAGAAAATAATTTAGTAGCTAAGATAATATAAAGTCAATAAAAAAGTCTTTAGGAATCCTCTTCCTTAAGACTTTTTTATTTAATGAAAATTCATAATTTATATTTGTAGTTCATAAAATTATTTATGAGTGAATTGATTAATTTATATGGATGGAATACTGTGATAAAAAAAGTTGATATTATTTCTGGATTTTTAGGAGCAGGAAAAACTCGTTTTATTAAAAAGTTAATAAATGATGATTTCTATGAAGATAAAATTGTTATTATTGAAAATGAATTTGGTGAAGTTAATATAGATAGCTCAATATTAAAGAAGTCTAAGGCTGTTATTAAAGAAATTACTGCTGGATGCATTTGTTGTGAAATTACAGGTTATTTTAAAGAAGCTCTTATGGAGTTAAATAAAAATTATGAATTTGAGTGTATAATTATTGAGCCTACAGGAATAGCTAAGCTGAGTGAAATAATTAAAACCTTTAAGGATGAAGATTTAAAAGCACTATGTAGTATTAATAATGTTATTACAATAGTTGATTGTTTAAAGTTTGATATGTATATGAATAATTTCAGAAGGTTCTATATAGATCAAATTAAATATGCGCAGCTAATTGTATTAAGTAGGATACAATTAGCTGATAAAAATACAGTTAATCATGTTAAGAATGAAATAATAAAGATTAATTCTAATGCAGAGATTTTAGATTGCATTTGGGATAAGACTAATTTAAAAGATAAAATCAATAGTACCTATATGCTTCAAAATTTTCCTATGAGTAAAATTGCCTTAAAAAATATCAAATCAGGTATTGGAAAGGTATCTACTAAAAAAGTAAATGAATCTTTTCAAAGCTTCACATTAAAGCTAAATAGAAAAATATCACCTGATGAATTGAGCAGTAAGTTTAAATTTATTGCTTCAAGTAAAAATTTTGGAACTATTCTTAGAGCTAAAGGGATAGTACAACTTTTAAATGGACAATATGGACAGTTTGATTTTTCCTTAAATGAATATAATATTGAAAAGATAGATTATAATGAGGAAAACATAATCTCCTTTATAGGAGTGAATATAAATAAGAAAGAATTAGAGTATTTCTTTAAATGAGGTATGATAATGAGAGCTGATTTAGAAATAGTATGTGGCTTTATAGAGGCTGGTAAAACAGCCTTTATAAATGCATTAAATGAATTAACAAAGATAAAGGATGAAGATACATTTATAATTTTAACAGAAGATGGACATAGCAAGATAGAAGAAAACTCAAAAGAATATAAAGTTATTTATTTTAACGATGATATATCTTTGATAGCCTCAAAGATTAAGGTAGCTATTTGTCAGTATAAACCTTACAAAATTATAATTGAGTATAATGGAACTTATACTATGGAAGAGTTTTATAAGACATATGCAGAGACTCTTAATAAGTATTGTAGATTAAAATGTGTATATTATATTATTAATGGAAAGACATTTTTATATTATTTTAAGAACTTATCGGAGTTATTTATACCATATATAGAAAATAGCAATTTAATATTGATAAATAATTGTAAAGAAATAACTAATAAAGAAATAGATGAAATATACCATATTATTTCTTCCATAAACTATAGTGGTCATATATTATTTAGTGATGATAATAGTGCTATACTTAATGAATTGAGAAAATCAAATCTGTTTTTAAATAATAAGTATAGGAAGATTAAGATGAATTTTCGTAAAAGGTTTAATTAATTAGTAAGAGATGGTGAATTAATGATTTTATTTAGACATTGGTGCTGGAGCTTTTTAGGTGTTGTTATTGAATCACTTCCATTTATAGTTATAGGAGCTATTATTTCAACAATTATACAGTTTTATATTTCAGAAGATATTATAAAAAGGATTGTTCCTAGAAGAAGAGGATTAGCTTTTCTTGTGGCTGCTTTTATAGGATTGGTTTTTCCAATGTGTGAATGTGCTATAGTACCAGTTGCTAGAAGTCTTATAAAGAAAGGTGTTCCTATTGGAATTACAATAACCTTCATGCTTTCAGTACCAATAGTAAATCCATTTGTTATTACATCAACATATTATGCATTTGAAGCTAACCTTACCATTGTATTAATAAGAGTTGTAGGAGGCATATTATGCTCCATTATTGTTGGAATGTTAATAACATATATTTTTAAAGATTCTACTATAGAAAGTATTATATCTGATGGATATCTTGATTTATCTTGTACCTGCTGCAGTAGCAATAAAAAGTATTATATATCAAAATTAGATAAGCTCATTACAATAGTATGTCAGGCTTCAAATGAATTTTTAAACATAAGCGTATATGTAATACTTGGAGCATTTATTTCAAGTATCTTTGGCAGTATTATAAACGAAGAAATTTTAAATGACTATACTTTTAACAATATACTAGCGGTGATAATAATGTTAGATATATCTTTTTTATTATCCCTATGCTCAGAAGCGGATGCTTTTGTTGGCAGTAAATTTCTAAATAATTTTGGAATTCCAGCAGTTAGTGCCTTTATGATACTAGGGCCAATGATGGATTTAAAGAATGCCATATTGACATTAGGCTTATTTAAAAGGAAATTTGCAACTATATTAATTATTACAATATTGCTGGTAGTTACAGCATTTTCTATCTGTCTTTCCTTTATAAGTTTATAGGAGGAATTATGAAAAGAATAAATTATGATGAATTAATTTTGTTTATGCTGCTAGTAATTTTAGATTTATTAATGATTGTCTTAATAGAAAGTGATGAAATACAAAATTTTATTAATGGACATATGCTTATATTTTTTAAAATTTCAGTTATAATTTTGGTTCTGTTTTCTATTTGTCAGTTTCCTAAAATTTTCACAATTCCAAGTAGGATTTATATTACTAATAAATTTTTCCCTTTAATATTCTTTGTAATAATTTTTCTTTTGTATTTTGCTTATGCTGATGATAAAGATGAAGTTATAAGTGATAGTTTCAATGATATTTTATTTATTACAGAAAATATTGATAATTATGAAGGAGATATGCTTTATTTTAAAGGATTTATATATCAAGATAAAGAAAATCCAGCCCAACTATATTTAGCTAGAGAAATGCTTACGTGCTGTCAATATGATTCAAGGATTATTAAGATTCCTCTTATAAATATGGATGAAACTATAAATGAAGATACTTGGATAATAGTATATGGAAAAGTAATTAATGATGATGGACTAAAACTTAAAGTAGCTTGTTATGAAAAATGTTCTGAGCCCAATGATAGATTTTTGAAAGAACACTAATGTCTGCTTGTTATTTTTACTTTAGCTTGCTATTATTAAAATTGAACTAAAATAAGTGAAGGGTGGATTTGTATGGAACTTCCAAAAATTAAAGTGGCTGATTTTGAAGGTCCATTTGATTTATTATTACATCTTATAAGGAAAAATAAAATGGATATATATAATATTGAGATATATAAAATTACTAATCAATATTTACGTTATTTAGATGAAATGAAGGAAATGGATTTAGAAATAACTTCTGAATTTATCGTAATTGCTGCAACTTTAATTGAAATAAAGTCTAAAAGTTTATTGCCAAAAGTTAAAGTTGAAGATGAAAATGAAGAGGATATTGAAAATAAGCTTAAGCTAAGGCTAATTGAATATAAGCAAATAAAGGCAGTGTCAAACTTCTTTAAAGAAAGACATATAAACTCTGAGGAAATATATAGTAAAAAGCCAGAAATTATTGAAGATGAAAAATCACCTAAGTCTAATGATGATATATTTAAAAATTTAACACTAATTGATTTATATAATATATATAATAATATTTTAGAAACATACCATAATAAACAAAACAATATCAATTTGGTACAGAGAAAGATATATACTGATAAGTATAAGGTAGAAGATAAAATGAAGGAGTTGTTAGATAGATTTAACAATACAAATATTATTGAGTTTAGAACTATTATTAAAGAAAGTGAATCAAAGTTAGAGACTGTTGTAACATTCTTAGCATTACTTGAATTAATTAAGTTAAGAGTTATTATTGCTTATCAAGAAGGTAATTTTAAAGAAATACTAATGAAAAGGAGAGTAGAACATGAGCAATATAGACATTAATCAATACGAATTTGCAGAAACTTCAAGAAAAAACAAAATAAAATCTGCTATTGAAGCAATGCTTTTTGTAGCTGGAGAGCCACTAAATATAAAAGATATTTATACCAACCTTGAGCTGGATAGAAAGACTGCAAGGGAAATTTTAAATGAGATTACTGAAGAGTTTAAAGCTGAAAGTAGGGGGATAAAGCTTATTAATATAGATGATTCATATCAATTTGTTACTAAGCCAGAAAATTCAGAATTCATACAAAAGATGCTTAAAAAGAATAAAAGACAATCATTATCACAAGCTTCTATAGAAAGTTTAGCAATTGTGGCATATAAGCAACCTATAACTCGTGTTGATATTGATGAAATCAGAGGTGTAAAATCAGAATCTGCATTACAAAGATTATTAGAGCGTGATTTGATAAAGGATGTTGGAAGACTTGAAGTTCCAGGAAGACCTATATTATATGGAACGACAGATGAATTTTTAAGACAATTTGGTTTACAATCATTGAATGAATTGCCTTCTCTTGACTTATATGAAGATAGCGATGAAAATAATTCTTTAGAGTTATTAAGTTCAGCATTAGAAGAAATTGAAGAATAATGAAAGGAAGAATATATAATCTTCCTTTCATTATTTTTTATTTTCTTTTGTGGAATCTTTATTAAAAGTCTTAATGAAATCAAAAATTTGGGGTATATAATCAACTAATTTATCCATAGTGGAATCATGATCTACATTTAAAAGTCTAACGAAATCATCTTTAATAACTAAAAATGCCACTGGTTTTACACTTACTCCTGCACCAGATCCACCTCCAAATGGATATTCACTTTCTTCTGTAGTCAATTCCTTTTCACCAAATTCACTTCCACCAGAAGCAAATCCTAAGGTTACTTTTGATATTGGAATGATACATCCTCCATCTTGTAATTCAACTACATCTCCTACAACGGTATTCACATCAATCATATCCCGTAAATTTTCCATAGTACTTCTCATTAAATTTTCTAATTCATGCTTATTGGACATATTATTTCCCCTTTATAGGGCACCTCCTCGAATAGGTATATTACTTTTTTTTATTAAAAATAACATATATATAATTTTTGCAATATTTATAGTTAATATACACATAATTGATATATTGATAATGTACTTATCTTTAAAAATTGGGTTAAATTTATTATTAAAGTTCTTTATTTTAAAAAAGGATGATAATAATTTAAAGATAATTGGGTTTAATGAATTTAAAAGTCCATAAACTATAGCTGTCCCTGCAGCATCATTAACAGAAAAATCAATATTGCTACTAATGTTAAGATATGGCTTATAACTATTATTAGATAGATTCTTAAATAATAGTTTTATAGATAATTTTTTATATCTCAACTTTTCACGATACTTTTCTTTTGATTCTTCTTTTGCATTATCACTAGAATCATACTTTTTTACCTTATCATCCTTGATGAATTTATATATTACTCCGCCATCAGAAGAAAGCAAATTTATTTTATAAAATTTTATTTCATAAAAATCTTCTAAATATTTTATAGATATCTTTAAAGGAATTGGCATAAAAATCAAGAATAAAAGCAAAAATACAATTAATAAAACAATCATAGCACCTACTCCTAACATTGTTTTATATTATTTCCTTTATAAGAAAAATTATACTTAATATTTTTTCAAAAAAGATGAGTAAAAATATCTTTTTTGAAAAAACTATTGTCATAAATGGATTTTACTAGAGGGTGATTTTATGAAATTAACTAAAGTTATATATTGCATTTTGTTTTTTACTATATTTTCCTTTGATTTATTAATGAGTCCTGTATATTCGTTAAATATTGAAGAAGATGACTTAGAAGATGATGTGGTTAATATGGAAAACGCTAATAACTTTGAAGGTAACAGATATTTAATAGACAATCTAAAGGTAGATGCAAGATGTGCTATTGCCATTGATGGTGAAACAAATCAAATTTTATTTGCACAAAATGCTTTTGAGATTGTTCCTATGGCAAGTACTACCAAAATAATGACTGCTTTAATTGCTATTAATTATGGTGATTTAGATAGAGAAGTTGTCATAAGTAAGAATGCAGCTAGTATAAGAGGATCTAAAGTAGGATATTCAGAAGGTGAAAATATAAAGATGAAAGAACTTATCTTTGGTCTTATGTTTAAATCAGGTAATGATGCTGCTATTGCTATTGCTGAAGATATAGGAGGATCTATCGAAGGGTTTTCGAAGATAATGAATGATTTTGCCAATAGTCTTGGAATAATGTGTTCTAACTATGAAAGTCCTCATGGGCTTGATAGCCAAAAACATTATTCTTCTGCTTATGATTTAGCTATACTAGCATCCAAAGCTATGAAAAATGAATTATTTAGAGAAATTTGTGGATCAAAGACTATCACAAAAGAAACTTATGGTTTTACCAGAGATTATCAAAATATCAATAAGATTTTGTGGAAGATTCCAAATGCGAATGGAGTAAAAACAGGTTATACAGGTCAAGCTGGTAAATGTTTAGTAACCTCTGTAAATCACGAAGGTAAAGACATAATAATAGTAGTATTGAATTGTGCTGACAGATGGAATCAAACTGAAAAAATATACAATCATGTATGTAGCAAATATATCTTTAAAAATGATTCTACTAAAAATTTAGTTGAATCAATGGGGATGATAAAACTTGCATCAGTCTTAGAGGAAAATGATTTTGCTTATGGATTTAAAGAAAATGAAAAAATTGAAATTGAAGTATTTGCTCTTCTTGGGGATATACATAAAGGTGATACTTTAGGAAAGCTATCATTATATGATGAAGATAAAGAAACAACAAAAACAGGTTTTAAAGCATGCAAAGATATAAGAAAAGAATGTTTTGAAAAAATTATAAGTTGATAAAGAAAAAAATATAGTAATTTTATACTATATTTTTTTCTTTCTATATAGATTTTATAAGGTATAATAAGATAAAATTATTTTAGTAAGATATATAAAGGAGAGAAATATATATGAGTAAAATTAATAAACTTACTACATTAGCAGAAACAAAATTTTTAAATCTATATAATGCTGAATATAGTAACAAAGGTGGCAATGTAAAAAACTGGATAATAGCTTCAAGAAAAGAAAAGGAAAATCTAGAAGGGGTTTATTTGAATAATAAAGAATTACAAGATGATGCAGTTTTAATAGTACCTTTTCATAAAGAAGAAGAAAAAATAGTAGTTATTAGACAATTTAGAGTGCCAATAAACTCTTACATATATGAAATGCCAGCAGGGCTTATAGATAAAGGAGAAAGTCCTCAAACAGCAATAACAAGAGAGTTAAAAGAAGAAACAGGGCTAGATGTTATAGAAATCCTAAAAAATACAGTTAAAGGACAATTATTTTTATCACCTGGTATGACTGACGAATCTGTTACTTCAGTTTTTTGTACTTGTGGAGGTACCATAAGTAAAGCATATATGGAAGAAGACGAAGATATTGAACCAATTTTATTATCACAAAAAGAAGCACAAGAA
The DNA here is from genome assembly GCF_000436575.1 of Clostridium sp. CAG:265. Classification (NCBI taxonomy): domain Bacteria; kingdom Bacillati; phylum Bacillota; class Clostridia; order Eubacteriales; family Clostridiaceae; genus Clostridium; species Clostridium sp. CAG:265. The sequence continues at coordinate 1,602 of NZ_FR886631.1, read as the reverse complement.
CTTCTAATAAAAGATGTAAAATTTGATATAAAATGCTATATATATTTACAGGAATTTGCAAAATCAGGGAATGAAATGTTTAAGTAGAATAATTTTTTTATAATTTATATTTGCTAAGTATGTATAAATATGTTATATTATAAAAAATTATTCTAAACTATTAACAAATGAAAGTTTAAGGGGGAAAAACATGAAAGAAAAAGGTTACGGCTTATTTACCACAATTGCTATGATTATTGGGGTTGTAATAGGCTCAGGAATATTCTTTAAAAGTGATAATATCCTTGTAGCTACCAATGGAAGTATAGCATTAGGGGTATTAGTTTTTTGTATAGCAGCAATAGCAATAATATTTGGAAGTTTAACTATTTCAGAATTAGCAGCAAGAAACTCAGAAGCAGGAGGATTAATAGCATATGCAGAGCAATCATATAATAAATCAATTGCTTGTGCTTTTGGATGGTTCCAAACATTTTTATATTTTCCAACATTAATAGCTGTAGTAGCTTATGTTGCTGGGATTTACATATGTTTATTATTTGGAATTAATGGTTCATTAGAACTTCAGATACTAATTGGATTAATAGTAATAGTAATGATTTATATATTAAATGGGCTTTCATCAAAGTTAGGTGGGCTTTTCCAAAATGCATCTACAATAATAAAATTAATACCTTTAATTTTAATTGCAATTGCAGGTATTATTTTAGGTGATCCATCATCAATAACATCAATTGAATTAAGTAGTGCAGTAAAATCTACAGGTTGGATTGCAGCTATTGCACCAATAGCATTTTCATTTGATGGTTGGATTGTTTCTACTTCAATTGGACATGAAGTAAGAGATTCTAAAAGGAATTTACCAAAAGCTTTAATTATTGCACCAATTTCTATACTGATTGTTTATTTATTATATTTTGTAGGTATAAGCATTTACGTAGGACCTGAAACAATAATGAGTCTTGGAGATGCACACGTTGATTTAGCAGCTAATAATTTATTTGGTATGTGGGGATCAAAAATAATTTTAGTATTTGTAGTAATATCTATACTTGGAACAGTTAATGGATTAATAATGGGATTAATAAGATTACCATATTCATTAGCCATAAGAAATATGTTCCCTAAATCAGAAGTGATTGCTAATGTTGACGAAAAGACTAAAATGCCAATTAATTCTACAGTAGTAAGTTTTATAATAAGTGTAAGTTGGCTTGCAGTACATTATTTTACTACAAAAACAGGATTACTTCCTAATTCTGATATATCAGAAATTTCAATTACCATGAGCTATTTATTATATGCTTTACTATATGTTAAGGTATTACAGCTTGGTATTAAAAAAGAAATTAAAAGTATAATTAGAGGTATTATAAATCCAATTCTTGCTTTATGCGGATCAGCAATAATACTATTGGGAAGTATAGGCAATAGTTTATTCTGGATATATGCAGTAATATGCTTAGGAATATTATTAAGTGCTGTTGTATTCTGGAGAAATGTAAGTAAAAATGAATTAAGTAATAATCTTAGTGAAAATATATAAGAGACTGCCATATGGCAGTCTTTTTTTAAAGTACAGGAAAGTATAAAATTTTCGAT
>NZ_FR886630.1:0-51548 GCF_000436575.1 Clostridium sp. CAG:265 | reverse complement strand
AGATTTTAAAATAAAAATAGTGTAAAAAACTTTACACTAACTAGAAATTTAGGAGGAAATAATTATGGGAAAAATTATAGGTATTGACTTAGGTACAACAAATTCATGTGTAGCAGTTATGGAAGGTGGAGAACCAGTCGTAATAGCAAACTCAGAAGGAGCAAGAACTACTCCATCAGTAGTTTCATTCCAAGCTAATGGAGAAAGATTAGTTGGTCAAGTAGCTAAAAGACAAGCGATTACTAATCCAGATCATACAATAATTTCAATAAAGAGAGAGATGGGTACAGACCATAAAACTCATATTGATGATAAAGAATATTCACCACAAGAAATATCAGCAATGATTCTTCAAAAGATAAAAGCTGATGCAGAAGCTTATTTAGGTGAGCCAGTAACTCAAGCAGTTATCACAGTGCCAGCTTACTTCAATGATGCTGAAAGACAAGCAACTAAAGATGCTGGTAGAATAGCTGGATTAGAAGTATTAAGAATAATAAACGAACCAACAGCAGCTTCACTTGCTTATGGATTAGATAAAACAGATCACAGCGAAAAGATATTCGTATATGACTTAGGTGGTGGTACATTCGACGTATCTATACTAGAATTAGGTGATGGTGTATTCGAAGTATTATCAACAAATGGAGATACTAAGCTTGGTGGAGATGACTTTGATAATAAAGTTATGGATTATATAGCTGAAACATTCAAAGCAGAAAATGGTATTGATTTAAGAAATGATAAGATGGCTCTTCAAAGATTAAAAGAAGCAGCTGAAAAAGCTAAGATTGAATTATCATCTTCAATGCAAACAAATATTAACTTACCATTCATCACTGCTGATGCAACAGGTCCAAAGCACATAAATTTAGATTTAACTAGAGCTAAATTCAATGAATTAACTCATGATTTAGTTCAAAGAAGTATCGAACCAATGAAGAAAGCTTTAGCAGATGCAGGACTTTCAATTAGTCAAATAGACAAGGTTATATTAGTTGGTGGATCAACAAGAATACCAGCTGTTCAAGAAGCAGTTAAGAACTTTACAGGAAAAGAACCATCTAAGGGAGTTAATCCAGATGAATGTGTTGCTGTAGGTGCTGCAATACAAGCAGGTGTATTAACTGGAGAGGTTAAAGACGTATTATTATTAGACGTTACACCATTAACATTAGGAATTGAAACAATGGGTGGTATAGCTACACCATTAATTGAAAGAAATACAACTATTCCAGCTAAGAAGAGTCAAGTTTTCTCAACTGCAGCAGATGGTCAAACATCAGTGGAAATTCACGTAGTTCAAGGTGAAAGACAAATGGCAGCTGATAACAAGACTTTAGGAAGATTTACTCTATCAGGAATTGCTCCAGCTCCAAGAGGAATTCCACAAATTGAAGTAACATTTGATATAGATGCAAATGGTATAGTTAAAGTTTCAGCTTTAGATAAGGGAACAGGAAAAGAAGCAAACATCACAATTACAGCTTCAACTAACCTTTCAGATGAAGAAGTAGAAAAGGCAGTAAAAGAAGCAGAAAGATTTGCTGAAGAAGATAAGAAGAGAAAAGAGGGCATAGAAGTTAAGAATAATGCTGATCAAATAGTATATCAAACTGAAAAAACTTTAGAAGAATTAGGAGATAAAGTATCTGCTGATGATAAAGCTAAGGTTACAGCTAAATTAGATGCATTAAAGGCTATTAAAGATGGTGAAGATTTAGAATCAATTAAGAAAGCAATGGATGAATTAAATCAAGAATTCTATGCTATATCTTCTAAGATGTATGCACAAGCTGGAGGACAACAAGGTGCTGAAGGATTTGATCCAAACAATATGGGTGGAGCAAATGCAGATGCTGGTACAGCTCACGATGACAATGTAGTAGATGCTGATTTTGAAGTTAAAGATGACAAATAATAAAATTAATTTAGAGGGAAGACAAAAGTCGTCTTCCCTTTTTAAAAGTACAGTATTTAATAATTATTATTATAATGTTATTATATAAAGGTAAATTTGTAATAAGGTGGTGACATTTGTAGATGGCAAGTAAAGACTATTATGAAGTGCTTGGCCTTCAAAAAGGGGCAAGTGAAGATGAAATAAAAAGAGCCTTTAGAAAGCTAGCTATTAAATACCATCCTGATAAGAATCAAGGAAATACAGAAGCAGAAGCTAAGTTTAAAGAGATAAATGAAGCTTATCAAGTACTTTCTGATCCTGAAAAGAAAGCAAGATATGATCAATTTGGATCAGCTGACTTTGATGGAAGTGGATTTGGAGCAGGTGGATTTGGTGGTTTTGACTTCAATGATATGGGTGGTTTTGGAGATATTTTTGAAAGTTTCTTTGGTGGTGGCGGAAGTTCATCAAGAAGAAGAAATGGACCGGTTAAAGGTGCTGATTTAGAATACACTATTAATTTATCCTTTGAAGAAGCTATATTTGGTGTTGAAAAAGAAATCACAATTAATAGAAGTGAAAACTGTGAAGAGTGTCATGGATCAGGAGCTAAACCTGGAACGTCTCCAAAAACATGTCCAACATGTAATGGTTCAGGGCAAGTAAGGGTTCAAAGACAAACTCCATTAGGAAACTTCGTAACTACATCTACATGTGATAGATGTGGAGGTAGAGGAACTGTAGTTGAAGAACCATGTCATTCATGTGCAGGAAAAGGTAAAGTAAGAAAGAGTAGAAAGATAAGTGTTAAGATACCAGCAGGTGTTGATACAGGAAATGTACTACCACTTAGAGGGCAAGGTGAGCACGGTGCTAACGGAGGGCCTCCAGGAGATATATATATAAGAATCAATGTTGCTAGATCTAGCAAGTTTGATAGACGTGGAAATGATATCTATATAGATACTCATATATCTATGTCTAGAGCTGCACTAGGATGTGAAATAACAGTACCTACAGTAGATGGTGATGTTAAATATACTGTTCCAGCAGGAACGCAATCAGGTACACTTTTCAGATTAAAAGGAAAAGGAGTTCCAAGAGTAAATGGTTCGGGAAGAGGAGATCAGTACGTAAAAGTTGTAGTTGAAATTCCTAAGAATTTAAATGAAAAGCAAGTGGAAGCATTAAAAGCATTTATGGAAGCTTGTGGAGAAGAACCAGACAATGTTGAAGTTCCACACAAAAAAGGATTTAAAAACATCTTTAAAAAATAGATATATTTTAATTAAAAACAGCCTGTTGTATTTAAAGCGACAGGCTGTTTATTTCGTTAATACATTTAAAACATCCATGGCATGTTCTTTTCTTTCGGAGTTAACAATGATTGTAAGGATATTATCCTTGGAAGGAAAGTCAATCTCTTTAAGTAAATTTAAAGAATCTATTTTAATACCATATATACCTTCAGTATCATTTGAGTCAGAAGCTTTAACAAGCAGTTCTTCTGGAATATTTAAGTTTTCAAAACCATCTATAGTGGAGATATCTTCAAACATATCTTGTGATACTTGCGCATTGAAGTATTCTTCATTAACAATGGCAAGATCAATTTCTTTAGCAGCTATTTTTATAGCGATTTCTTCAGTAGGGGTTAATCTATATCCAGTATTTGAGTCACTCCAGATAGGATTAATAAGTATTGTTGACTTTTCAGGATTTTCAATAAGTAGATCATTAAGTGTATCCCTAAGGGAGTATAACTGATTTTCATCTATATAAGAATTATAATAAGTTATGGTACAGTAAGTAGATTTTTTAGTCATCATTGTATGAATGAAAGAAGCTAGTCCTACTATAGAAAGTAATGTAATAATTATATGAATTTTATAATATTCCCATATATATCTATATTTTTCTTTGGGAGATAAAGCTTTGAATTTTTCTTTAATTGATATTTCAGAATCAAGTTGTGTTTCTTTTTCCATATTATCCTCCTGATTTATGTATATGTTTACTTAAGTTAAGTTTATAGAAAAAAATTACAAAAATCAATGAAATTTATAAAATTTTTACTTCTTTAATATAATAAAAAATAAAAAAAATATTGTAGAAATATGAAAACAATATATAATATATTTTGAATATTTATTTAAATAAGAAGGCATAGTAAAGATAGAAAAGATTAGTATGAGGTGAAGCAATGGAAGAAATAAAAAAAGAGATATTATGTGAAATAGAGCCTTTTAAAGAAAATGGGTATGAATTTCTAAATAAGAATATGTCAAAAATGGATTTTAGATCAATATCATGCGGATTTGGAGTATATGCTCAAAGAAATCAAAAAGATTTTGTTATTAGACTTAGGACCTCTTCTGGAGTTATAGCCTTAGATCAATTAAAGAAAATATATGAATGGGCTAATAAATATGAAGTAGAATATTTGCATTTTACAACACGCCAATCTATTCAATATCATGGATTGACTATAGATGATACATGTAGCTTAATGGAAGAGGCATTAAATTATAATATTTTTACAAGAGGTGCTGGAGGAAATTATCCAAGAAATGTAGCACTATCTCCTTTATCTGGAGTAGATAAAAATGAAGCATTTGATGTAACTCAATATGCTATAGCTTGTGATAATTATTTTATGAAGAGAATAACTTCATATAAATTACCAAGAAAAATAAAAGTAGCATTTTCTAACTCAGAAGAGGATACAGCATGTTGTACAGTTCAAGATTTAGGATTTATGGCTGTAAATAATGAAGGGAAAAAATGCTTTAGAGTATATGTAGGGGGAGGTCTAGGAAGAAATCCTAAAAAAGCGTTAGTTTATCCAGAATTAATAGATGCAAATGAAGTTTTATACTACGTTCAAGGAATGGTAGATTTCTTTATTTCAGAAGGTAATTATGAAAATAAGAGTAAAGCAAGAATTAGATATATAGTTGAAAAATTAGGTGAAGAAGGTTTTATAGAATGTTATAAGAAACATGTGGAAGCAGCTAAAGCTAAAGGTGGATTAAGTTTAGAGTGTGAAGAAATTAAAAATACAAAAAAAGGTATAAAAGTTGATATTATTGATAATAGATTAATTGAGCAAAAGCAAGAAGGGTTATATAGTGTATATTTACATCCAGTTGGAGGGCAAATAGCATTAGAAAATTTAAAAGAGATAATAATGATACTGGAAACATGTGAATCACCAGAGATAAGATTATCTAAAACAGAAGGAATATATTTTAGAAACCTTAATGGAGTTGAAGCTAAAGATCTTTTAGAAATTACTAAAGATATGGGTGGAGAAAGTGATTTCGAACAAAGTATTTCATGTATAGGTGTACCAACTTGCCAAATAGGAATTTGTGATAGTCAAGACACTTTAAGAGAAATGATTACTTATGTAAAAGAAAATAAAGGAGATACTAAGTATCTTCCAAAAGTATATATATCAGGATGTGGAAATTCTTGTGGTGCTCAAGAAATTGGAGCAATAGGTTTTGCTGGAAAGAAAAAAAGAGTAGATAATGAATTATTAGAATGTTTTGAGTTATTTGTTGATGGAAGTCATAAAGCAAATGAAGTTAGATTAGCTGAAAAATATGGAGAAATTTTAAAACGAGATATACCTAAATTTATGCTAGAACTATCTAATACTTTAAAAGAAAGTAATAAGAGTTTCAGAGAATATATAAGCGTTAAAAATGATGATTTTAAAGAACTAGTAGAAAAATATAATAGTTAGAATATATAGTATAAAGAAAGTTAGATTAATATTTCTATGTTTATAGAAGTATTTTATAAAGTCTAACTTTCTTTTGTTGTTGAAATAAGTCTATAAATCTGTATAATTAATTTATAGCAAGGAATAGTTAGAAGGAATTTATTGATTATAGATGGAAGTTGGAGTGAAAAAATATGAGAATGCGTAAAAAGCCTTGGGCTAGACCAGAATTAGAGGCATGTAAGTTCTTTATACAAAATCCAAGTGAGTATAAAGGAAGATGGAAAGAGTTTTTCGGCAATGATAAGCCTATATACATGGAATTAGGATGTGGAAAAGGAACATTCATGGCTGTTCATGGTTCAGAAAATCCTGATAAGAATTATATTACTATAGATATAAAAGATGAAGTTTTAGTGTTAGCTAAGAGAAATATTGAAGCAGCTTATGAGAAAAAGGGGCAAGAAATAGATAATGTTGCATTAATGTCACAAGAAATTGCTATAATTGATAACATGTTAGGTGACGGTGATGAAATAAGTAGAATATACATTAACTTCTGTAATCCATGGCCAAAAGATAGACATAAAAAAAGAAGACTTACTCATACTAGACAAATTGAAAAATATAAAAAATTTTTAAAGGATGGTTCAGAAATCTGGTTTAAGACAGATGATGATGAACTGTTTGATGAATCTTTAGAATACTTTAAAGAATGTAATTTGGAAACAAAATTTATCACAAGGGATTTACATAACAGTGGATTTGAAGGAAATGTAGTTACAGAGCATGAAAGAATGTTTACAGAGCAAGGGATAAAGACTAAATTCATAATTCTACAATATAATAAATAAAGAATAAAAAGGTTTAATTATAAATAAAATTGTAATTAAGCCTTTATTATTTTTTAGTAAAAATTAAAAACTATCTCTAAAATAATTATAGATTTACACTTAAAGGTTAATAATATTAATAAGTAAAAAGTAAATACCAAAAACAATAAGGAATTAAAGAATATTATTTGAAGGATTAATTAGCTGATTTCAAAAATAATATCTTAATGGTGGTTATTATGAATTTATTTGTTTTAATGGTAGTATTATCACCTTTTACAGCAGTTATACCTGGAATATATGGGATATATATCTTATATAAGAAAAAAGCAGAGGTGCTTAAAAACTATCTAACTGTAAGTTTGATGTTACTTTTTTTATGCTTTTTCCTTAGTGGGGTGGTTAATGCAAGCATTTTATCTGTATGTGGCTCTTTTTTACTATTAATCTATATAGGGATAGCCATATTAAGTCAGAAATATTTTGTAACTCAAAAGAGAGTGAATGATGTTTTAAGGTTATTATTAAAGCTATCATCCTTAACAGCTTTAATTGGTATTGTAGAAAAGATAGTATTTATTTTTAATGGGAAAGAAAATCATAGAATATTTAGTACATATGGAAATCCTAATATGACAGGTGCATGGTTTGGCAGTATGATACTAATAGCCATGTTTTTAAAAGATGGTCATAGTGATAAAACTGAAAATAAAAAGTTAAATCTTTTATTGGTACTTATGACTGTAGCGTTACTACTAACTGAATCAACAGGAGCTTTTATTGCTCTATTATCATCTATGGGAGCTTATTTTTTGGTGGATAAAAATAGAGAAACTAAGAAGAGTATAATAATGATTATGACCATTATATTTGTTATAGTATCATTTGTGTTTTTTCAAAGAAGAATTAATTCAATAACTGTAATAGATGAATTGAGAACATCTTTTAGTTCTCGTTATGATATTTGGTTTGGTTCAGCTGAAATGTTTTTAATAAAGCCGTTGTTAGGATGGGGAGCACTAGGAACATTAGAGCATGGAATTGACTTCATGTATAATAATGGCAATGTAATTCATTCACATAATATTTGGTTAACTTTTTTAGTTTCTGGTGGAATTTTAGCATTTAGTATATATATTTTTGTTAAAATTAAAATTTTTAAAGATTTGATGATAATATATATAAGATATGATCATTATGTATGTTTATTAACTGCTTTGAATATGATGGTTATAATTCAAGGACTAGTAGATTGTAGTGTTTATGCGCCCCAGTTAGGTATGTTGTTTATTGCTGCTAATTCAATACTGTTTAATATAGCAAATGGAAGGATAAAGGAAAATGATAAGATAGAGGAAGGAGAAATTGAAGATTGCAATAAGGATATGGTGGCAAACTAAAATAATTGATAAGTTAGTAATTGAAAATGAAAAATTAAGGAAGGGACTCTGATGAGTTCCTTTTATATTAGATTTTAAAATATAGATAATTATCCATTATCAAATTTCAATTAAATAGGGTGGACTTTATTTGTCATACCGTGTAAAATAAAGTATTAGTCATTATGTTAAAAAGAAGAAAGGATGATATAGATGAATGGAACTTGGGTAGAAGTTAGAGTTATAACAATAAGTGAAGCTTTAGAACCAATAGCAGGAATATTTTATGGATTAGATTGTAAGGGAGTTGCAATAGAAGACCCTAATGATATATTAGGAAGAGAGCAAGGACCTTTAACTTGGGATTTTGCTGATATTAATGTTTTAGAACATAGAGGAGAAGCAGCTGTAGTAAAAGGTTATTTCTCAGAAGAAGATAATGTTGAAGAGATAGTTACATATATAGAAGAAAAGGTTAATGAAATAAAAGAACTGGGAATAAACGTTGGTGAAGGAAAGGTTGAAAGTGAAGTTAAATATGAAAAAGATTGGGCTGACACTTGGAAACAATATTATAAACCAGTTTTAGTTGGAGAAAGAATAGTGGTTAAACCGATATGGGAAGAGTATGAGCCAAAGGGCAATGAATTATTGGTTGAATTAGATCCAGGAATGGCATTTGGTACAGGAACTCACGAAACTACAAGAATGTGCATACAGGCATTAGAAAGATATGTAAATGAAGATGCTACAGTGTTTGATGTAGGATGTGGTTCAGGAATATTAACAATTGCAGCGGCTAAATTAGGAGCAAAATTATCAGTTGGGGTAGATTTAGATCCAGTAGCTGTTGAATCATCAAAGGAAAATGTAACATACAATAAATTAAACAACATAGAAATCTTAGAAGGAAACTTAGTGGAAGTAATAGATGGTAAAGCTGATGTTGTTGTTGCTAATATATTAGCGGAAATAATATGTATATTAACAGATGATGTTAAGAGAGTATTAAAGGATAATGGTATATTTATTACATCAGGAATAATTCACGATAGAGTGGAAATGGTATGTGAAAAACTAGAAGCTACTGGGTTTGAAGTTATAGAAAAGAACAGAGATGGAGAATGGAATTGTATAGTAGCTAAATTAAAATAGTTTATAGGAGCTAAGGAAAATGCATAAATTTTTTACACCTAAAGAATTAATAAGTGAAAATATAGCCAAAATAATAGGTGAAGATGTTAAGCATATTATTAAGGTTTTAAGGATAGAAGCAGGAGAAAAGGTTGTTTTGAACGATTGTCAAGGTACAGAATACCTTGCAGTGATAAGCTCTACTAGCAAACAAGAAGTTGAATTTGAAATACTTGAGAAGCTAGATGTAAACAATGAAAGTCCTGTTAAAATACACCTATATCAAGGGCTTCCAAAGGCTCAAAAGATGGATTTAATAGTACAAAAAGGAACAGAGCTAGGAATTAGTGATTTCATACCTGTAATAACTTTAAGAGTTGATGTAAAACTGAAAGGTGAATTTAAAAAACTAGATAGGCTTAATAGAATAGCATTAGAGGCAGCAAAGCAAAGTAAAAGAAGTATAGTGCCTAAGGTATTAGAACCTATAAGTTTTGATGAGGCATTAGAAAGTATGAAGGAGTTAGATTTAATAATTGTTCCTTATGAAAATGCAGAAGGGTTTGGCATAAAATCGTTGATTAATAAATTAAGAGAAGAAAATGCTACATTAAATGAAATTAGTGAAGTAGGAATATTTATTGGACCTGAAGGTGGAATTGAGGAAGATGAGATATTAAAATTGAAAGAAATAGGAGCTCATATAGTTACTTTAGGAAACAGAATTTTAAGAACGGAAACTGCTGGTTTTACGGCAGCTTCATTAATTCAATATGAGCTTGGAGATTTAGGAGGAATTATTTAATGAAAGTTGCATTTGCTACTTTAGGGTGCAGAGTTAATTTTTATGAGTCAGAAGCAATGGCTGAAAAATTTATTAGAGAGGGGTATGAAGTTGTAGACTTTGATACTTTTGCTGATGTATATGTAATAAACACTTGTACTGTTACAAATATGGGAGATAAAAAATCAAGACAAATTATAAGTAGAGCTAGAAGAAGCAATCCAGAGGCTATAATAGCTGCTGTAGGATGTTATTCACAAATGTCTCCTAAAGAAGTGTCAGCAATAGAAGGTGTTGATGTAGTCCTTGGAACACGTAATAAAGGAGACGTAGTTTATTATGTAAATAAGGCTAGAGAAGAAGGTGAGCCTCAAGTTCATGTAGAAGGCGTACTTAAAAATAAGAAGTTTGAAGATTTAAAGATAGAAGAATATCAAGATAAAACAAGAGCTTTCTTAAAAATACAAGATGGATGTAATAGATTTTGTACTTTCTGTACAATACCATATGCAAGAGGGTCTGTATGTTCAAAAGACCCAAATAAGGTTATAGAAGAAGTAAAAGAATTAGCAGCTAATGGATTTAAAGAAGTTATTTTATCAGGTATACACACAGCATCATATGGTCTTGATTTAGAAGGTACAGTAAATCTTCTTACTATAATTGAAGACATTGAAGCTATTGATGGTATAGAAAGAATAAGAATAGGTTCATTAGAACCAGGATTCTTTAGTGAAGAAAATATTGAAAAAATCAAAGGTTTTAAGAAATTATGCCCTCACTTCCACTTATCTCTTCAAAGTGGATGTAATACAGTGTTAAAGAGAATGAATAGAAGATACTCAGCTGAGGAATATAAAATGGCTGTAGAAAACATAAGAAAAGCGATACCATATGTATCGATTTCTACAGATGTAATTGTTGGATTCCCAGGAGAAACTGAAGAAGAATTTAATGAAACATATAAATTTTTACAAGATATTAAGTTGACAAAAACACATGTATTTAAATATAGTCCAAGAAAAGGTACAAAGGCAGCAGATATGCCTAATCAAATTGATGGAAGGACTAAAGATGAAAGAAGTAAGCTTTTAATTGAACTTAGTAACAAAAATGAACATGACTTTATTGAAAAGTTTGTAGGAAAAGAAATGGATATTTTAGTTGAAAAAGAATTAAAAGATAGACCTAATATATTTGAAGGGTATACGAAAAATTATATAAAAGTTGAGATTGATTGTATGGCAGCAGATATAACTGGTAAAATAGTAGATATAAAGATTGAAAAAGCAGAGGGAGAATATGCTATTGGAGATCTCTTATAGTTAAACACTGAATAACGCTACGATTATTAATTAGTGAAGTATTAATTTTAACTATGGAAGTGTTTAACTAGCCAAAGGCTACTTAACTAATTACTATAACGTTTAATTATAAAGAAGGGTGGTGAAGTTTATGAGTGATTGTATTTTTTGTAAGATTATAAAAAGTGAAATACCTTCAAAAAAAATATATGAAGATGAAAAAGTATTAGCTTTTTATGATATTAGTCCAGAAGCGCCAGTTCATTTTTTAGTTATACCAAAAGAGCATATAGTAAGTGCTAATGATATAACAGAAAAAAATGCAGAAGTTGTTTCACATATATTTGTTGTTATTAATAAAATAGCAAGAGAGTTAAAAATTAATGAAACGGGCTATAGAATAGTAAATAACTGTGGAGAACAGGGTGGTCAGACTGTAGGACATATGCATTTCCATGTGTTAGGTGCAAGGGATATGAAGTGGCCACCAGGCTAATAAGAAAAATAAATTTTATTGACATTTTAAGTTAAACTATAGTATAATATAGTATGTGTTATTAAGCCTGTAGCTTTAGTTTGTCGGACTAAATTGAGCTAGCGGAGGGAGGGATAATAGATGTCAGAAATCAAAGTTGGAGAAAACGAAACACTTGAAAGCGCATTAAGAAGATTTAAGAGAAAATGTGCAAGAGCTGGAGTTCTTTCAGAAGTTAGAAAGAGAGAACACTATGAAAAACCAAGCGTTAAGAGAAAGAAGAAATCAGAAGCTGCGAGAAAGAGAAAGTTCAAGTAGGATTTATAAAACTATTTTTTGGTCTATATATTATGCTTAAGACAATGAGATTATTCATTAGAAAGAGAGAAGTAAGCAATGATTAAATATTTGCTAGACTTCAAAAAAGGAATGATAAAATATATTTATGTATATTTTATGAATTGCCTTCCTCAGCATTTTAAAGAAGATAAATTTTACGGTCGTAAGAAGCTTAGCTACTTAAATTGGCAAAATAGCATAAAGCATAGATAAGCTTTTGTCATAAGTGAATTAGAGACTTATAGTTCATATAGATTATGTTTTAAATTAAATAGTTAGATAATAATGTTAAATATTTAAGGACTCAATTATATTGAGTCCTTTTTTTATGCAAAAATATGAATAATTTTTGCTAGATACTTTTTTATATAAATTGTGATTTTATTAGTTACATAAACATAAAGTACATTGAAGGAATATTATTTAGGAGAGGTCTCATGGAAGATAAGCTAAAAAAGAGAAAAAAGGTTTTAGTAGATAAATTGGAAATGCCTAAGGAAATTGTTTTAGATGTACCTAGGATTACTGTAATTGGGCGTAACGAAATAACTATTGAAAATCATAAGGGAATACTTATTTTTGAAAAGAATGAAATAAAAATAAAAACAAGTCTTGAGCCGTTAACGATAAAAGGAAATTCTTTTGAAATATTATATATAGCTACTTCTACTTTGATTATAAGTGGATATTTTGATTATATAGGGTATGGGGAGTGATGTTTAATATATGGAAGGGATAAAAAAAGGGAAAATAAAAGTTGAAATACTAGTAAAAGATATAGAGAAGATACTTAATATACTATGGCTTCAAAATATAGCAGTAAGTAAAGTTATAAAAGTAAATATAACTACCTTAAGGTTGGAAGTAGATTATATAAATTATGGTAGATTATGTGAGGTAGTACGTTCTGTTGGTGGTAAGGTAAGAGTATTAGAAGGAAAAGGGCTTATATTTTTACTAGGAAAGATGAAGAAGAGATATTCAATAGTAATAGCTGTTGTAGTGTTTTTTGCAATTATATATTTTTTATCAACGTATATATGGTCTATAGATATAACTGTAGGGAAGAATGTTACACCCTTTGAAATAAGAGAACAACTTAAGGAAATAGGAGTATCTCCAGGGGTAAGGAAAAGCTCTTTAGATGAAAAAGCAATAGAAAGGAAATTAGAAAGCTTAAATTCTGAAATTTTGTGGTTAAGGGTAAGGGTTGAAGGGTCAACATTAAAGGTTGTAATTACTGAAAAAGTAAATCCGCCAGTGAAAGATGAAGATAAGTATGGTAACCTTGTGGCTGATATGGATGGTCAGATAAAGAGGATTTATACTTATTCAGGAAGAGCTGTTGTAAAAAATGATGATATAGTAAAAAAAGGTGCAGTAGTTATTGAAGGGATAGATGGTAATGAAGGTGGAGAATATGTAGTAAGACCAAGTGGTATGGTTATTGCTAATACATTTTATGAAAAGGAAATGAATATTAAAATATCAGGAGTTGAATATAAGAGAAGTGGAAACAAAGATTTAGATATTTATATAGAGCTTTTTGGTAAGAAAATATATCTTAAAAAATCTACAAAAGATTTTGAAAAGTATGATAAAATAGAAAAGAGTGGCAAAATATTTAATGAAGTGATATATTATGAAAGAGTAGCATCCACCATTGAAATTACTGAAAGTGAAGGCGTTAAATCGGTTTTAGATACTTTAGAAAAATCATTGTCTAAGGATTTAAAAAGGGATAGTAAAATTATAGATAAAATAGTCACAAAAGAAAGAATTGATGATGAATACTTAAACATAAAAGTTGTTTTTGTTGTAGAACAAAATATTGTAAGTGATGAGGTTGTAGAGTATTGAGGTTACTAAAGGATGAGAAGGTGATTTAAATGATGAAAAAACAAAATAATAGTAAAAGAAATTGGAAGAAGTTCTATATATTTTCTGCACTTATCTTTATTACTTATTTCATTTTATTAACTGCTGTAACTCCTAAAAAGTACAATTTAGTTAAGGGAGATATAGCAAGTGAAGATATTAAGGCTACAAGAGATATTGTAGATGAAGAGGCTACTGAAGTGAAAGAAAATGAAGCACGGGAATTAGTTCCTAAACAGTTTTCTTTAAAGACTGATGTAAAAATAGAAGCTTTTCAAAATATAACAAATTTTTTTAATAAATTAATTAATTTAAAAAGTAGTGAAGAGGATGAAACATTAAAAATAACGGCATTAAAGAAATTTGGAAGTTTTACACTTAGTGATACAGAATATAGAGCATTGCTAGGTTTGACAGTTGAAAAAGATACAGAGATTCAAAGAATAATGCTAAATATACTGGATACGGTATATGCAGATAGCATATCTGAAGACAATGATAAAGAATTAGAATCTGCTAAAGAAGTAGCAGAAGAAAAAATATTAGATACTGAGATCGATGCAAATATTAAATCTATTATGATTAAAATGATTAATAGCCAGATAAAGCCTAATTATGTAGAAGATACTGAAAAAAGAGAAGAATTAATTAAGGAAGCTCTTAAATCTGTAGAAAAGGTGATGATTAAAAAGAATCAGACAGTAGTTAAGGAAGGTGAGCCTATTACAGAAAGGCAAATAAAAATACTTACTGAATTAGGTCTAGTTGGAGATTATATGGGAAGAGGCTCACTGGTTACTTATATAATATTAGGAGTTTTAGTGATGACTGTTTTTGTGTTGGAGTATTTCATAATAAAGAAAGAAATAGCACAAAATTATAAGATGGCTATTTTAATTTTATTGCTTAATATAATAACACTTATATTATCTTTTGGTTTAAAGAGTTTATCGATTTTTATAATTCCTATTGCTTGTGTACCAATGATTATGGCAGTGCTGATAGATTATAGAATCTCTCTTTTAATAAATATAATAAATCTAATTTTGGTAAGTATCATAGTTGAATTCAATCCACAATTTATTCTTATGGCTTTATTAAGTATAATTGTTGCCGTAAGTACATTGAAAAGAGCTAATCAAAGAAATGACATATTATACTCAACGGTATATGTAGGAATAGTAGCAGCTATAGTAGTTTTTGCTACAGGAATGCTTTTATCAAGTGATATAACTGTAATATTAAAAAATACAAGTTGTGTAGCTGTTAGTTCTGTTATTTCTGGAATTCTTGCTATAGGTATGCTACCATTTTTAGAATCAAGTTTCAATATAAATACTAATATGAGTTTGTTAGAACTGGCAAACCCTAATAGTCCGTTATTAAAGAGACTTTTGATGGAAGCACCAGGAACATATCACCATAGTATCATGGTAGCTAATCTGGCGGAAGTGGCAGCAGAAGAAATAAATGCTAATTCAGTAATTGTAAGAGTTGGAGCATATTATCATGATGTTGGAAAGATAGTAAGACCTCTTTTCTTTGGAGAAAATCAAATTGGTCAGGATAATCCTCATAATAGAATAAATCCTAATTTAAGTGCATCACTTATTATTTCTCACGTAAAAGATGGTGGAGAGTTAGCAGATGAATATAAGCTACCTAAAGTTATAAAAGATATAATATTAGAGCATCATGGAACAACTATGGTGAAATATTTTTATTTTACAGCAAAGAAAAATGCAGATAATCCAGATGATGTTAAGGAAGAGGATTTTAGATATGAAGGACCAATTCCAAGTTCAAGGGAAGCTGGGATAGTAATGTTGGCAGATAGTGTTGAAGCAGCAGTACGTTCAATCAAAGAGCCTACTATTGAAAAAATAGAAGATATGGTTAATAATATCATTAATGATAAGTTGAATTCTCATCAATTAGATGACTGTGAACTAACTTTAAAAGATATTGCTACTATAAAGAAATGTTTTTTAAAAGTTTTAAACGGACTTTATCATAAAAGGATAGAGTATCCGAAGGAGGAAAAGTAGATGAGAAGGTGAAAGCCTTCTTATTTATTTATGATTTGTAAAATTAATCATTTTAGAAGTATACATAAAAGGAGTTTAAAAATGATTTATACTGATAATAGACAAGAAAAATTAAATGTTGATGAAGAATTTATTAATTCTTTAGAGAAAGTATGTGATTTTGTATTAAAAAAAGAGGAAGTAAATTGTAGGTATCAAATTTCATTACTATTTGTAGATAATGATGGGATTAGAGAAATAAATAGAGAAACAAGAAATATTGATAGAGCAACTGATGTGTTATCATTCCCTATGCTTGATTATCCAAACAAAAAGTTTTTTAAAGATGTTTATATGGATTACAAATTTGATGAAACTTTTTTAGATGGCGACGAATTAGTTTTAGGTGATATAGTTTTATCATTAGAAAGAGCGTTAGAACAAAGTGAGGAATATAATCATTCATATAAAAGGGAAGTATCATATTTAGTTGTACATTCAATATTACATCTTCTAGGATATGATCATATGGAGGAAGATGACAAATTAATTATGAGAAAAAGAGAAGAAGAGTTACTAGGAGAATTAAATATTTCAAGGTAGGTAATTTTTAGGGAGTTGAAGGATTAATGGGAATGAAGAAAATGCTGGAGAGTTTTAATCATGCAATAAATGGAATTGTTGATACTGCTAGAACACAGAGAAATATGAAAATTCATTTGGTGGCAGCAGTGTTGGTGCTAGGTGCATGTTTTTTCTTAGATATATCTAAGGGTGAGTTTTTAGCTTTAGCAATAACCATAACTATGGTTATTGTTGCTGAAATGATTAATACAGCTATTGAAGCAGTGGTTGATTTAAATACAAATTTCTATCATCCATTGTCAAAAGTAGCTAAGAATACAGCAGCAGGTGCAGTTCTAATTACTGCAATAAATGCAGTTTTGGTAGGTTACATAGTTTTTTGGGATAAGTTATCACAATTTTCTTATGAGATTGTCCATAAAGTAAAAAAATCTGAGCCATATATGATATTTATAGCTCTTGTGATTGTAATAATAACAACGGTGATAGTTAAAGCAATTTTTGGTGAAGGAACGCCGCTTAAGGGAGGAATGCCAAGTGGGCATAGTGCATTAGCATTTTCACTATCTACAGCAATATCCCTTATAACAGAGAAACCTATATGCATAATTCTAGCTTATCTTATGGCTTTTATTACTGCCCAAAGTAGGGTAGATTCAGAAGTTCACTCTGTCTTTGAAGTAATAGTAGGTGGACTTTTAGGTATTTTACTGACATTATTAGTATTTACAATATTTAAGCTGTAATAAATTGAGGAAATAGTATATAATAAAGTTCAATAAAAGATGTATTAGCGTAAAAAGTCTCAAGAGGAGACTTAAGTAAACAGGAGGAAATGATGTTTAAATCAGGATTTGTAACAATTGTAGGAAGACCAAATGTTGGGAAATCAACGTTAACAAATAAAATAATGGGTGAAAAATTATCTATAGTATCTAATAAACCACAAACTACTAGAAATAATATACAAACAATACTTACTGGGGAAGATTATCAAATAGTATTTGTTGATACTCCAGGTATACATAAACCTAAACATAAATTAGGTGAGTATATGGTTAATTCAGCAAAGGATTCCATTAAAGAAGTGGACTTAGTTTTATTCCTTATTAATCCATGTGATGAAATTGGTAAAGGTGATAAATTTATCATTGAAGCATTAAAATCACAAAATGCTCCAGTATTTTTAGTTGTGAATAAGGTTGATGAAAATACTCATGAAAGAGTAGCAAAAACACTTGATATGTATTCAAAAGAATATGATTTTAAAGAAATAATACCGATATCAGCTTTAAGAGGAAAAAATGTTGATACTTTAGTGGAGCTTATGGTTCAGAATCTTCCAGAAGGTCCACAATTCTATCCAGAAGATATGATAACAGATGTACAAGAAAGATTTATAGTTTCAGAAATAGTAAGAGAAAAAGCATTAAGAAATTTAAGAGACGAAGTACCACATGGTATAGCTGTAGATATAATACAAATGAAGCAAAATGAAAAAGGAACATATCATATAGAAGTAGACTTAATATGTGAAAAAACATCACATAAAGGAATAATAATAGGTAAAAATGGAGCAGTACTAAAGAAAATTGGTGAAACTGCAAGATATGAAATAGAAAAACTTTTAAATGCAAAGGTAAACTTAAAAATATGGGTTAAGGTTAGAAAAGAGTGGAGAGATAATAATTTACTACTTAAGGAATTAGGATATAAGAAATTAAAATAATAGGGGATGGACAGTTTTGGCACTGGTAAAAACTAAGGGAGTCATTATAAAAGTACAAGATTACAAGGAAAATGATAAACTGCTATGGATGTATACAGAGGAGTTAGGTAAGGTAACTTGTATAGCTAAAGGTGCAAAGAGAAGTAAAAGCCAGCTTTTATCAGTTACACTACCTCTATGTTTTGGTGAATATCTGTTATTTAAAGGCAAGAATTTATATAATCTTCAGGAAGGAAAAATAATAAATTCATTCCAAGGGTTATTGAATAATCTGGAAAAGTTAACATATTCATCTTATTTATGTGAACTAATTGATATATGTGTAGAAAGTGATGAAACAAATGCTACACTATTTAAAGAATTTATGGTCTGTCTTTATTTATTAAATACAGATGTACTAGATTATGAGCTACTGGTAAGAGCATTTGAACTAAGGCTCTTAGAAGCAACAGGATATAACTTAGAGTTAGATAAATGTTGTATTTGTAAAAATAAGATAGCAGTAGCTGATTATATATCATTATCACATTATGGTGGAGTTTGTGATGAATGCAATAAAGAATATGGTTTTTTTATCAGTAAACCTGCATATAATGCATTGAGATTTTTAAAGAATACACCAATGGATAAAGTATATAGGCTAAACGTAAATAATGAAATAAAAAAGCAGATGGAAAGAGTGGTTACTAATATAATTGCTAATAATTACTCTAAAAGACCAAAGAGCTTGGAAATGTTAAGTTATATAAAGGAGTGATAGGTATGGAAATAACACTTGAAAAAGTTGATCAGGTAAGGGAAAGGACAGGAGTATCTTATGCTAAGGCAAAAGAAACATTAGAGCATACTAAAGGCGATGTTTTAGATGCAATTATTCTTTTAGAAGATGAAATGAAAAATGAAAATTCCTCTAATGATAAAATGGCAGGAAATAATACTACAGAAACTATTGAAGAATTTAAGGTATGGCTTAAAGAACTTATTAACAAGGGAAATATATCTAGAATAAGAGTATCAAAGGATGAAAAGGTATTAGTTGATGTTCCAGTAAATGCAGGAATTGCAGCTGGTATAATCAGTATCATAATTCCACCAATCTTAGCTTTTGTAGTAGTGGCTGCGGTGGTAACGCAAGTTACTATTGAAATAACAAAGAGTGATGGAAATGTAGAAGTCGTAAACAAATACATTACCAAGACTGTTAATGATGTAAAAGAAAAAGCAGCAGACTTAACAGAAAAAGTAAAAGAAAAATTTGAAGATATTAATGTAGATATAGGCAGTAGTACTTCAAAAAATAAGGATACAGACCTAGGTGAAAATACGTTTACTTACACTGTTAAATTTGAAGATATAGATGATAAAAAAGAATAGCGAAGAAAATAAAAGAAAAATAGAGATATTTCATTTGAAATAATGATAAACTATATGTATTCAGATAATTTGATTGAATTTTCAGAAAAATCAGCATAGAAAAAAAAAGATAAAATGTTATAATTATACTGTAAATATGAAAATATAAAAGTTATCTGAATATTTCTATTTGTTTAGAAAGAGGGATTAATTTGAAATTTTCACAAAGACAAGAGGAAATAATAAAGTTAGTCAAAGAGGGACAGCCTATAACTAGTGAAAATTTAGCCGAAAAACTAGGTGTTACTAGGGCAGCTTTAAGAGCAGATTTGGCTATACTAACAATGACAGGGACTTTAGATGCAAGACCTAAAGTAGGATATGTTTATTTAGGACGAAAAACCAATGGAGATGTTTTGGAAAACCTACTAAAAATAAGAGCAGGAGACGTAATGTCAAAGCCTGTAACCGTTAATGAAAATACTATGGTTTACGATGCGATAGTATATTTATTTTTAAACGATGTAGGAACTTTATTTGTAGAAAATAATGATGCTTTAGTTGGAGCAGTGTCTAGAAAGGATTTCTTAAAGATAGCTATTGGTGGCACTGATATTCATAAGGTACCTGTAGGTGTAATAATGACAAGAATGCCTAACATAATATGTGGTAGCAGGGACGATAGTGCAATAATTCTAGCTAAAAAAATAATAGAACATGAAATAGACAGTATACCAATTGTTGAAAAGGTAAAAAGTGATGATGGTTCTAGGGAAGTAATTAAGATAGTTGGTAAGATGTCAAAGACAAATATTACAAAACTATTTGCAGGATTAGGGGAAGAGAACTAAGGTTAATAAAATTAACTGCAAAAGAAAAGGGTTTATATCATACGTAGGATAAGAGCTATTTAATAGTGGCTTTTAGCTAATTTAAATACTTATAAATAGTTTATTTATAAGTATTTATTATTACTCTCAAAATAAAGGCTTATGAAAGCTTTTATACTTAAGTGCGCTACGGAGCTAAGCTTCGATAGTATATACATTTATAGATTAAAATGATCGGAGGAGTATTGAGATGAATAATAAAAAGTATGTTTACCTTTTCAAAGAGGGAAATGAAACAATGAGGAACCTACTTGGAGGTAAAGGAGCAAACTTAGCAGAAATGACCATATTAGGAATTCCTGTTCCACAAGGATTCATTGTTACAACTGAGGCTTGCAATAAATATTATAATGATGGAAAAGTAATTTCAGAAGAAGTTCTTGAACAAATTCAAAATCATATTGCAAAATTAGAAGAAATAACAGGTAAAAAATTTGGAAGTTTAGAAAATCCACTATTAGTATCTGTAAGGTCAGGTGCAAGAGTTTCTATGCCAGGAATGATGGATACTATTTTAAATCTTGGCTTGAATGATGAAGCAGTGGAAGTGGTAGCAAAGCAAACAAATAACCCAAGGTTTGCTTACGACTCATATAGGCGTTTTGTGCAAATGTTTTCAGATGTTGTAATGGGTGTTGAAAAAAGGCTATTTGAAAATATCATTGATGAAATGAAAGAGGCGAGAGGTGTTCATTATGATACTGAATTAACAGCAGATGATTTGAAGGAATTGGTAGTTAAATTTAAGGATTTATATAAAAAGGAAATGAAAAAAGATTTCCCACAAGATCCTAAGGAACAATTAGTTGAAGCTATAACTGCTGTATTTAGATCATGGGATAATCCAAGAGCAATAGTTTATAGAAGACTTAATGATATTCCAGGGGAATGGGGAACAGCAGTTAATGTTCAAGAGATGGTATTTGGTAACAAGGGAGATACTTCTGGAACAGGTGTTGCTTTTTCAAGAAATCCAGCTACAGGTGAAAAAGGAATATATGGTGAATATTTAATGAATGCACAAGGAGAAGATGTTGTTGCAGGTATTAGAACACCACTTTCAATCACTAAATTAAATGAGCAAAATCCAGCTTTGTATAAACAGTTTATTGATATAGTTAATAAACTTGAAAATCATTATAAAGATATGCAGGATATGGAATTTACCATTGAAGAAGGAAAGTTATTCTTCTTGCAAACAAGAAATGGTAAGAGAACAGCTCAAGCAGCCTTGAAGATTGCTGTTGACTTAGTTTCAGAAGGTATGTTAAGTAAAGAAGAAGCTATTTTAAAGGTGGAACCAAAACAATTAGATTCACTTTTACATCCAACCTTTGAAGCTTCAGCACTTAAAAGTACTAAGGAAATAGCTAAGGGATTACCAGCTTCACCAGGTGCTGCTTGTGGAAAGATAGCTTTCACAGCAGAAGAAGCAAAGGAAAGAGCAGAGAAAGGTGAAAAGGTAGTTTTAGTAAGGCTTGAAACTTCACCAGAAGATATCGAAGGTATGATAGCTGCTGAAGGTATTTTAACAGTTCGTGGAGGAATGACATCACATGCTGCTGTTGTTGCTAGAGGTATGGGTACTTGTTGTGTAGCTGGATGTGGAGAATTAAAAGTAGATGAAGAAAAGAGAACTTTAGAAGTTGGAGGTAAGGTATATACTGACAAGGATTATATTTCTATTGATGGGTCAACTGGTAATATTTATGGAGAAGCAATTAAGACTGTTACTCCAGAAATATCAGGATATTTTGCAACATTTATGTCTTGGGCAGATGAGATAAGAAAGCTTCAAGTTAGGACTAATGCTGATACTCCAAGGGATACAAAGCAAGCTGTTGAATTTGGTGCAGAAGGTATTGGATTATGTAGGACTGAGCATATGTTCTTTGATGAAGATAGAATTATGCCAATGAGAGAAATGATTGTTGCTAAAACAGAAGAAGAAAGAAGAAGAGCACTTGGAAAACTTCTTCCAATGCAAAAAGGAGATTTTAAGGCCATGTATGAAGCTTTGGAAGGAAGACCAGCAACTATTAGATTCTTAGATCCACCACTACATGAATTTGTTCCTCATAGTGATGAAGAAATCAGAGAACTTGCAGGACAGATGTCATTAGATTTCGATGAATTAAAAGCTACTGTGGAGGGATTACATGAATTCAATCCTATGCTTGGTCATAGAGGATGTAGATTAGCTGTAACTTATCCAGAAATAGCTGAAATGCAAACTAGAGCTGTAATAGAAGCTGCTATAGAAGTTAAGAATGAAAAAGGGTATGATATAGTACCAGAAATAATGATTCCATTAGTTGGTGAAGTTAAAGAGTTTAAGTTTGTTAAAGATATTGTTGATAGTACTGCTAAGGCTGTAATGAATGAAAAGGGTGTTACATTAGAATATCACGTAGGTACAATGATTGAAATACCTAGAGCTGCATTAACAGCTGATGAGATTGCTAAAGAAGCTGAGTTTTTCTCATTTGGTACTAATGATTTAACTCAAATGACTTTTGGTTTTTCAAGAGATGATGCAGGTAAGTTCTTAAATGATTATTATGAAAGAAAGATTTATGAACAAGATCCATTTGCTAAATTAGATCAGGTTGGTGTAGGTCAACTTGTTAAGATGGCAGCAGAAAAAGGAAGAGCTACAAGACCAAGTATTAAATTAGGTATTTGTGGTGAACATGGAGGAGACCCATCTTCAGTTGAATTCTGTCATAATGTTGGTTTAGATTATGTATCATGCTCACCATTTAGAGTACCTCTAGCAAGACTTGCTGCTGCACAAGCTCAAGTTAAAAATCCTAGATAATTAATAAAGAGACTATATTAGAAATGATATAGTCTCTTATTAATTTTATAAAATATTTATGGAATATTTATCTTTTAAAATTCGAACAAGTCTATAGATAAAATCTAATTGAGTTTCACTTCTTTCTAAGCCTTTCTCAAGCAATGTGCAAAAGGAAATAGGATTACATTTCTTGATATTGTTATAGTAATCTCTTGAGATTTTCCAAAATTTTTGAGGAAAAGCAATATAAGCTAAAATATATTTAAAATCAGATTCAGTTAAAGAATTATTTTCTAAGTATGAATCAATAACTTTTAAAGTAAGATAAGTGCTCCAGTTAGAAGATGGACGTTTTAATAATCTTCTTAAGAAATAGGCGATATCATGTGAGCAATAATCATAAGAACATTTATCAAAATCTATTATCCATATACAATCTTTATTAATTATTATATTTTTATTTACATAGTCACCATGGCAAAGCGAGGTGGATAAATCATCTTTATCCATAGATGAAGTAAAAGAAAGGGCAAGTTTGGCAAGTTCTAAATTGTAGTCTAAATTTTTCAGAAATATTTTAGAAAACTTATCCTGATAATTATTAGCTAAATTAGCACATTTCAAAATTGAATTTAAATGTTTAGTTAGTGTAAGGTGGTAATCATCTAAAGATTGTCTTTTGACACTGCCAAAAATTGGAGTAAAATTCTTACTTGTTTTATGTATTTTGCCAAGAGTTTTAGATGATAAATAAAGATGATTAATATTATCAAAATCACACTTGTCTCCTTCTACCCAATAAGTTAAAATAAATAACATGTTATTATATATAACAAACCTATTACCATTATTTGCAGGGAGAAGTTTTGGGACTTTAATACCGTTTCTATATAGCCATTCCATAGCAGAATACACAAATAAAAGATTTGCTTCATCATAATAAACCTTTTTTATACAATAGCAATTATTATTATAATTTATCTTAAATACAGCCCGTTGCTTAGTGGTATCTTTGATTTTAACAGTATTTATATCAGCATTATATATAGAATATTTAGGTAAAATATTATTTTTAATAGTATCAATTGTCAAAAGTTCATCTATTGAAGAATTTTCTGAATTTATCATATTAAAACTCCTTCATCAATATTCATTATAATAATATTAGAATTATATTGGAAATATACATATACATTCATTAGGATGTATATATTATTTATATAATAATAGAGGAATTTTGAGATACTTATAGAATAAATTACTTTGAGGTGAGTTAAATGATAATACGTGAAAAAATAGAAAAGTTTGAGGACTTGACATTAATAAGAGAAGCAACTTTCAGTAAAAATAGTTCTGGAAGAAAGGTAACAGAAGAAAGTGACAACGTTAGAACTTGTTTTATGGTCGATCGTGATAGAATAATTCACTCAAAGTCTTTTAGAAGGTTAAAGCATAAAACTCAAGTATATATAAAGACCTTTGGAGATCATTATAGAACTAGGCTTACGCATACACTAGAAGTTTCACAGGTTGCAAGAACTATAGGAGTTGGTATTGGTCTTAATGAAAACTTGATAGAAGCCATTGCTTTAGGACATGATTTAGGGCATGTAGCATTTGCTCATAATGGAGAAGAAGTGTTAAATGCTTTTTTAGATGAAGGGTTCAGGCACAACGAACAAAGTGTAAGAGTAGTGGAGAGATTAGAGAATGATGGAAGAGGTCTTAATTTGACAGAAGAAGTTATCGATGGAATACTTCATCATAGCGGGCTGGGGGAAAGTACCTCAGAAGCAAAGACTTTAGAAGGTCGTATAGTTAGGTATAGTGATAAAATAGCCTATTTAAATCATGATATTGATGACTCTATTAGAGCAGGACTTTTAACTGAGAAATCTTTGCCCAAAGAAATAATACGCGTATTAGGAAATAGCCGTTCAGAAAGAATAGATACTTTAGTAAATGATATTATTAAAGAGACAATCAAGAATATTGGTGATGGTAAATATGGTGTAGCTCAAAGCAAAGAAGTTAAAGAAGCTATGATTGAATTAAGAAAATTTATGTTTAAAAATATATATTTAGGTGCACATTTAAAAGAAGAGAGAAATAAAGCTAAATTTGTATTAGAGCAGTTAGTTAATTACTATGTTAAAAACTCTAATGAACTGCCAGATGTATATAAAAAAATAGAAGAGAGTGAAGGAATTAAAAGAGCTGTAGCAGATTATATTGCAGGAATGAGTGATGATTATTGCTTAGCAACCTTTAATAAAATTTATGTACCTAAGTTTGTAATTTTTTAGAAAAATCAGTTTAAAATAGAGTTTTAGGGTAGAATATATGTTATAAAATATAAAGTTTTATAAGTATTTATTATTAAAAAATCATAATAATAAATTTTAAATAAATTGAGAAGGAATTTATTAAAATATGTCGAATTATATAATGTGCATTAATTTAAATATAAAGTAGGGAGGGGAATCTCCTTGCAGATTTCAGAAGAAATTATTCAAAAAATTAAAGAACAAAATGATATAGTAGATATTATTTCAGAAACTGTTAAGTTAAAAAAGACAGGAAGAAGCTTTAGTGGATTATGCCCATTTCATAATGAAAAAAGCCCATCCTTTTCTGTATCACAGGAAAAACAGATTTATAAATGTTTTGGATGTGGTGAAGCAGGTAATGTAATTTCATTTGTCATGAAGACAAAAAATATGCAATTTTTAGAAGCTGTAAGATATCTTGCAGATAGGGCAAATATACATTTAGATTTTGGTAATAAAGAAAATAATAAGACTGCACAAAAAAAAGATTTGTTATATAAGATAAATGTAGAGGCAGCAAGATTTTTCTTTTCAAATTTAATGAATAATCAAAAATCTAAAGAATATTTCTTAAATAGAGGAGTAAAGATTGAAACTATAAAGAGGTTCGGTTTAGGCTATTCAAATGATAGTTGGAACAGTCTTATTTATCACTTAAGAAAAAGAGGTTTTTCTGAAGAACTTATGACTGAAGCAGGATTAATATCTATTAACGCGGAAAAAGGTAGAAAATATGATAGGTTCAGAAATCGTGTAATGTTTCCTGTGTTTGATTATCGAGGAAAGGTTATAGGGTTTGGAGGAAGAGTTTTAGATGACTCAAAGCCTAAATACTTGAATTCACCAGAAACTTTAGTTTTTCAAAAAGGAACTAATTTATATGGTTTGAATTTTGCTTTAAAAAGCAATATGCAAGAAAGATATTTTATTATAGTTGAAGGCTATATGGATTTAATTGCTTTATATCAAAGTGGAATAACTAATGTAGTAGCCTCTTTAGGAACAGCACTAACCATCAATCAGGCTAGGTTATTAAAGAGATATGCCGATAAGGTAGTAATATCATATGATGCTGATATGGCAGGACAAATGGCAACTATGAGAGGACTTGAAATACTTAGGAATGCAGGCTTTGATGTACGAGTTTTATCGATACCAAAAGGTAAAGATCCAGATGAATTCATAAAAAGTAATGGTAAGGAAGCATTTTTAAAATTAGTAAATTCAGCAGAGCCCTTGATAGATTACAGGCTTAGAAAAGCTGAAGAAGGTATTAATTTTAAAAATACTGAAGCAATAATTAAATATTCACAAAATGTTATGGAAATTATTGCAGATCTAAATCCTTTAGAAAAAGATGTATACATAAAAAAGGCATCTGAAAATACAGGAATTAAAGAGCAAGCTTTATATGATATTTTAAGTAAAAAGCTAAATGGTGCTATGGAAAATAGCAAAAACAGATTTAGTAGAGAAAGTGAAAAAAAAATACATGCTGAAGCAGGATATATAAAGGCAGAAAGATCATTACTTAAGTTTATGATTATAGAAGCAGAGTATTTATTCTATATAATGGAAAGAATATCTGAAAAAGACTTTATTTTGGAAGAACATAAACAAATTTTCACTGTTATTATTGAGGGTAGAGGGGAAAATATTAATAATATTATATCTTACTTAGAGTCCAAATTAGGTTCTGCAGAAACAATTGCAGAACTAGTAAAAATTAAAGAATGCAAAATATTCTTAGATGGTGATGTTAATAAGCAAATTGATGATTTTATTAATGAAATAAAAACTCAAAATTTAAAAATTGAAATTGAAAACTTAAAAAGACAACAAAAGGTATTAGAAGGTAAAGGCGAGGTAGAAGAGTCCATTAAATTAGCTATTAAATTATCACAATTAATGCAACGGTTAAATAATGGAAAAAGAGGGTAAGTGGTCATGAAGGAGGTAATTGATTAGTGGAAGGAAAAACAAAAGCAAACGTAGCTAAGGTAAAAGAAAATAAAGATAGAACTAATAAAATGGTTATTGTTAAGAGTTTAATTGAAAAAGGTAAAAAGAGTGGTATACTAACATATAAGGAAATAATGGATGAAATAGACCATATAGATTTAGAACCTGAACAAATTGAAAAGATTTATGAAGTTCTTGAATCAATGGGAATTGAAGTTCAAGGAGATATGAACGAAGTTAGTGGTGTTGAAGAAGAAGAATTAGAATTAGATTTATCAATACCAGAAGGTGTTGCAATTGATGATCCTGTAAGAATGTATCTTAAGGAAATTGGTAAAGTGCCACTACTTTCTTCAGAAGAAGAAATAGAATTAGCTAAGAAAATAGAAGAAGGAAGCCAATATGCAAAGAAAAAACTTGCAGAAGCTAACCTTAGACTTGTTGTTAGTATTGCGAAAAGATATGTTGGTAGAGGAATGTTATTTTTAGATTTAATTCAAGAAGGAAATTTAGGTTTAATTAAAGCTGTAGAGAAGTTTGATTATAGAAAAGGATATAAATTCTCTACTTATGCTACATGGTGGATTAGACAGGCGATAACAAGAGCTATAGCTGACCAAGCTAGAACTATTAGAATACCTGTACACATGGTAGAAACTATAAATAAGCTTATAAGAGTACAAAGACAATTACTTCAAGAATTAGGAAGAGATCCATTCCCTGAAGAAATATCAAAAGTTATGGATTTACCTGTAGAAAAGGTAAGAGAAATTCAAAAGATAGCTCAAGAGCCTGTTTCATTAGAAACACCTATAGGTGAGGAAGAAGATTCACACTTAGGAGACTTTATACCTGATGATGATGCACCAGCACCAGCTGAAGCTGCAGCTTTTACAATGTTAAAGGAACAATTAATCAATGTTTTAGATACATTAACACCTAGAGAAGAAAAAGTACTTAGATTAAGATTCGGATTAGATGATGGAAGAGCAAGAACATTAGAAGAGGTAGGAAAAGAATTTAATGTAACTAGAGAAAGAATTAGACAAATTGAAGCAAAGGCTTTAAGAAAATTAAGACACCCATCTAGAAGTAAGAAATTAAAAGATTATTTAGATTAAGAATTAGCACCTTGTGGTGCTAATTTTTATGTTTTGTGATTCATGGAAAATAATGAGAAAATAAAAATATTAAAATGTACATTAATAAATTAAATTGTTTATTTTGTAGATAAATATTTTTAAAATACGAAGAAAAAGAGGTACGAAAAATGGATGTAAGTAAAAGAATAGAATTTATAGTAGATAGCTTAGATAAAGTTGGATGTTTAGCAGATATAGGAACTGATCATGGATATGTTCCCCTTTTAGCTTTAGAAAGAGAAAAGGCTGATAAGGTAATTGCATGTGATATAAATAAGGATCCTTTAGATAAGGCTAAATTAAATGCTATTCTTGAAGGTATAGTTGGAGATGAAATAGATTTTAGATTAGGTTCTGGACTAAAACCATTAGAAATTAAAGAAGCTAATTCAGTTGTTATTGCTGGAATGGGTGGAAATTTAATAAGAGATATTCTTGAAGCTGATATAGAAAAGGTAAATTCATTAGAAGAATTAATATTAGTTCCAGCACAAAATCCAGAAGTTTTAAGACAATACTTATATGAAAATAATTATGAAATAATAAAAGAAGATTTATGTTTTGATGAAGGTGTTTATTATGAATTATTTAAGGTTAAAAGAGCAGAAGATCATGCAACTGAACTAGACAGTATCTATTATGAAGTAAGTCCAATGTTATTAAAACAAAAACATCCTTTAATGAAAGAATATCTAGAAAGTAAAATAGAAAATTATTCTAAAATATTAGGATTCATATCTGAAGATAGCGAAAGTGCTATTTTGAGAAAGAAAGAAGTAGAAGAAAAAATTAGTATAATAAATTCCATGATGAATTATTTATAAAATAAGGTGATATAGTTATGATGTTATTAAGTGATATTATAAAATTAATTGAAGATTTTGCTCCTAAATATATCAAGGAAGATTTTGATAATGTAGGATTAATGGTAGGTGATAAGAAGAGAGGTATTTCTAAAATATTACTTGCTCTTGATTGCACAAATGAGGTTATTGAAGAGGCTAAAATAAATGGCGTAGATTTAATTATTACTCATCATCCATTGATTTTTAGAAAGCCAAGTAGTATAACAACTGATACTTTACAGGGAAGTAAGATTATGGAGCTTATAAAGCACGATATAGCCTTATACTCTGCTCACACTAACTTGGATAGTGCTAAAAATGGTATGAATGAAACTATAGCAAAAATATTAGGATTAAAAGAAAGTAAGCTTATAGAAGTAAATTTTAAAGATAATAAAGCTGGAATAGGAAGAATAGGTTTGCTAGAAGAGGAAGTTTCCATAGAAGATTATGCTAAAAAAGTAATGGCAGCATTAGGGATTAACCATGGAAGATTGGTAAAAGGTAATGAAAGTGCTAAGAAGATTGCAATAATCAATGGTAGCGGACAGGATTTTATAGGTAAAGCAGTAGCAATGGGAGCAGATACTGTGGTAACAGGTGATACTACATATCATTTTGCTTCAGATTATAAAGAAATGGGAATAAACATTATAGATATAGGGCATTTTGGATCAGAGTGGACTATATTCTTAAAGGTTATGGAAGGTTTATATAAAGATTTTAAAGATGTAGAAGTTATAGAAAGTAAAAAATGTAAAGATCCATATACATTTATATAAATACTTATTTAAATAGAGCGATTTACGCTCTATTTTTGCATATAAATAATTATAAGCAAGATTTTTATGGAGGAACATATGTCTAAAAAAACAGATTGGGGCAAAGTGGTTAGAGATACTGTTAATGATGTAATTTGTGCTATTAAAAATAGTCCTAAGTTACCAAGTACTCCAAATCCAAGAGCACGCATTTGTGTATTGGTTTTAATGATATTGACCCTTTTATTATCTGGCATAAGTTTTTACAGTTGGTTAATAATAATAATGCTTTTTATAATTTTACAATTTATCTAAAAAACATTTGTTTTATTATAGAATTTATGATAATATAAATCTTGCGAGTGATACGTGCAATCGCTGCTAGCTTTAAGCTAGGAGAGGAAAGTCGGAGCTCCAAAGGGCAGGGTGCTGGCTAACGGCCAGTCAAGGCGACTTGAAGGATAGTGCAACAGAGATATACCGCCAGAAAATCTTAGGATTTGAGTTTGCTTAAAGCAATTGGTAAGGGTGGAAAGGTGATGGTAAGAGCTCACCAGCGGTATGGAGACATATCGGCTATGTAAACCCCACCTGGAGCAAGACCGAGTAATGGCTTTATGGGGCGGCCCGTCCCGCCATGTGGTGTGTCGCTTGAGCTTGCTGGCAACAGTAAGCCTAGATAGATGATTGCTTAATACAGAACTCCGCTTATGGATTATCTCGCAACATGAAAAGCATTAGGAAATACCTAATGCTTTTCTTTTTTAATTATAAAAATAGAATTACAAAAATGTAATAAAACTGTAATATATTTAGATATAAGAAGGTGTAAAATAAAGTTATAATATAAATATAGATCAAATATATTAGGAAAAAATATGTTTTTTTGATAACATAATTAAGAAAACTTAATATAAGGCGATAATAAAGTAAGAAATTTCTAAGGAGAAATAAATATGGACAAGATAACTAGTTATATAGAATCTAATGATTTTGGAGAACTTGAAGCATCAGTTAAGCATTTTAAAGGTAAACCTAGGATTACTTTCAATTATATTTTAAAAAGTAATAGCAAAAGACAAAGAAAGCTTAAGGTGCTGACTATTGAAAAAGAAGAACAGTGGTTTAAATTAAATAGCATATTAAAGATATCTAAAAAAAGGTATCAAAAAGTTATTGAAATACATGAAAATGAGTTTGAGGCAGTGATTGCTAATATTCAATATACCATAAAAATGTTTTTTGAAATAAAAAGATGGTTTGCTTCAATTGTAGAGTTTCATTATATAAAGTTTCCGGATAATATTAAAGTTTTTAATGATTTAGACTTTATTTATGGTAATGAAGACATTAGTTATAGGTTTTCGTTAAATCCTGGAGGGCTTTTAGTTAGAGTGAAATTATTAAATTATTCCAAAGGTGCAGTAGAATTGTTACAGTATATATCAGAAAGTTGTAATATGTACGGAGGAACATGTGTTATTGAAAATACTAATGAGAATAAGACAGATATATTTACAAGGGTAGAAGGATATATGGAGCCCAAGAAAAAAAGAATAGAACTTAGTGATGAAGAAATTAAAATCACAACTTAGAAGAGATTTTTAATAGGACTTTTTAGATTATTTCGTTGACTTTTACCAAAACTACATATACTATACATAAGAAGGATTGATATTTAAATAGTACCAATAAAAAGTTATATGTATGGAGGTAATAATGGCAATAAATAGAAGTACACCAGAAAACTTTATTTATGACAATACAAGTAAAATTAATAAAAATTTTGTATATAAAAATTTAAAAAGAAGTAAATGTTATAATTGTGATTTCTCAGGATCAAATTTTGATTTTACCAGCTTAAGAGGAGCGCATTTTAAGAAATGTAATTTTTATAGATGTAGCTTTAAAGAAGCAGAATTTATAGGCTCAAACTTAAAAGGATGTAAATTTAGAGAAGCTATGTTCGAAGATGCAATTTTTGAAGGTGCAAGTCTTGCAAATGTAGATTTTAGAGACGCTAAATTTATCAATACAACTTTTGTAGGTTGTGATTTAAGTACAGCAAAGAATTTTGATATAAACAGTCCTAAGATTAGAGTATATGATGAAATGCCACATTTAGATATTAGTAATGAATTAGAAATGGCAATTCTTTCTGCAATGGAAAATGAATATATTAAGAAATCTAGAGTATTAGATACAAAAGAAGGTTCAATAAACGGATTATCAATAATGATTTTAAAGGAAAGATTTTCAGAGGAAACCTTAATTAAAGGGATGAAATATATAAAAGAAAACATTGATAGAGATTTTCATACTTTAAGCTATATTTCAAGAATTATTAAAAGTATGGATAAATAGAGGATAATAAAAGCTATCTTAAGTTAAATGTTAAGATAGCTTTTTTATTTTTTTAAAGTATTACTCCATTGGGTCTGTATATTCTTTTTCTGTTAATTCATCCATAAATTTTCTAACCTTCCATTCATCTTTAAGATTTGTCATGGTAATGATTTCATCACCAGCCTTAATTATTGTATTACCATTTGGTGTGATAGATATTTCACCACGATTTATAGATACAATTAATGTATTTTCTGGAAGATTAATATCTTTAACAGACATTTTTTCTATTAATGAGCCATAGTGAACCATATTTGTTATTAGAGTTTTTTTCTTGCTATGTTTATGATATTCATTAATATTATTTTTAAGCAGTAAATTTTCCATTAATGAATCATAAATAGGGGCACTGTTCAATAAGTCTGCAATAATGTAAGCGATAATTGATACTATTGATAATGGAAGCAAATGATTGAAAGAACCTGTCATTTCAGTAATTAAAATTATACCTGTTATAGGAGCTCTGACAATGGCAGTAAAGTAACCTGCCATAGATAATATAATAAAACTTGTAAAGTAGGTTTCATTAATGCAAAAATAATTTATGCATATATATCCAAATATTGAACCAATTGATCCACCAATAATAAGTAAAGGAAAGAATATTCCACCAGGAGCTCCTGAACCAAAACTAATTATAGAAAATAATAATTTACCAATAAAAACTAAAGATAAAAGCAATAATGTATTACTTAGAGAAAATTCTTCAAGAGCTGCATGTCCACCACATAGTAATACTGGAAATGTAAGTCCTAAAATACCAGCTAAAGCAAAAGGAATTAATAATTTCATAGAAGTAGATAACTTGATTTTGTTGTATAACTTTTGAGTAAGTAATGTTGCCCAATTATAAAAGGAACCAAACGCTCCTAGCATTATGCCAAGAAAAAGTAAAATCCAATAATTTTTAAGTGGTAATGCACTAGTTGAAGTAAAGTTGAATACTGGGTTTAAGCCAAAAAAGTGTTTTGAAATAAAATCTGCGGATACAGCAGCTACTGTTGTAGATAATAAAACAACAGGAGAAAAATATTTATATATTTCTTCTAAGCAAAAAAGTACTCCTGATAATGGTGCATTAAAAGCAGCTGATAGTCCGGCACTGGCACCACTACTTATTAAAAGGCGCCTTTGTAGCCTTGAACTTTTAAAAAACTTGCTTATCAGATCGCCTGTACAAGCACCAAGTTGTACAGAAGGACCTTCACGACCTAAAGAAAGTCCTCCTAGAATTGAAAGAGTTCCACCGATAAATTTATTTATTATGGTACTGACAGGTCTATTTTTTATATATCCACCCATTATAGCTTTTATTTGAGGAATACCACTGCCACTGATATAAGGCTCTTTATCCATTAATTTGCCAACTATGTATGCAATGGAAAATAATATTAAAAACCATAGAGGAATAGCCCATTTATTTTTAGAAATATATTCATAAATATTAAAGGCTATTTTTTCTGCATATGATAATGCAAATCGGTATAATATAACAACTAATGATGTAATAATACCAACTATCAATGACTTTAGCACTAAGGCTATTTTTTCATGTCCAGAATCAGTAATGATATCTAAATTGTTATTCATAATAAAATCACCTCTAAAGATAGTATACATTAAAATATCTTTAATATCATAATTTATAGAATAGTCTGAAACATTTATTTTTAGTTAAAAAATATTTCTTAATTAAAAATAAATTTTACAAATTTGTAAATATAATAAAAAATAAATTTTATAAGAAATAGGCTCTTTTTAGCTTGATACAGAAAAAATTAAAATTAATTAATAAAAAGTTAATAAAGATTAGTACTACTAATTAAAAACAAAGATATAAGCTGTTTAATAAAGAATTACAGTGATAATCAAGCAAAATAAAAGTTGGATAGATTAAATGTAAAAAAATACCATAAAATTCCTTTTGCTTAAACTAACTAGTCAGTTTAAAATGTATCACAACGAGAGGGGGAATAGAGATGAATAAAGTATCAAAGGCCATAGCCCAAAGTAGGATGCTTATATTAGTAATAGCATTTCTTTTATTAATACCATCAGTATTGGGATATTTAAAGACAGATGTTAATTATGATATTTTAGGATATTTACCAGATGAATTAGATACGAGGATTGCACAATCTATTTTAAAAGATGATTTTGATTGTGGATCATTAGGAATGCTTATAGTAGAAAATATGGAAAACAAAGATGTAAGCAAATTAAAAGAAGAAGTTAAGAAGGTAGAAGGGGTTAATGATGTTATCTGGATTGATGATGCAATAGATTTATCTGTACCAAAAGAAATTTTACCAGAAGATATCAGAGATATTTTCTATTCAGAAAACTCCACATTAATGATAATTAAATTTGCTGGCACAGATGCCAGCACTGAAACAGAAAATGCTTTAAGTGATGTCCGTAAGATTGCTGGGAAACAAGCTTTTCTTAGTGGTGTAGCAGGGGTGATAAAGGATACAAAAGATCTGGCCAATAAAGAAACTCCTATTTATGTACTGATAGCAGTAATATTATCAATTATAATCTTATCAATTACCATGGAATCATATGTGATACCAATTGTTTTTTTATCAAGTATAGGAATAGCAATTATTTATAATATGGGATCAAATGTGATCTTTGAAAATATATCTTATGTAACTAAAGCTTTATCAGCAGTACTTCAGCTTGGAGTTACCATGGATTATTCAATATTCTTGCTTCATAGGTATGATGAGGAGAGGGAAAGTAGAGAGAATAAGGTTGAAGCCATGGCTAATGCTATTGAAGCTACCATAGAATCTGTTGTGGGGAGTGCTTTGACAACAGTAGCAGGTTTTTTAGCACTATGTGTTATGGATTTAGCTTTAGGAAAAGATATAGGATTAGTAATGGCAAAAGGAGTTGTTATAGGAGTTATTTGTACAATTACCATATTGCCAGCTTTAGTTTTAACTTTCGATAAAGTAATTCATAAGTACAAACATAAAAATATATTACCTACTTTTCAAAAAAGCAGTAGTTTTATTATTAAACATCATAAAGTAATAGTTTTAATTTCTCTATTGATATTAATTCCAGCAGCTATAGGTAAGGAAAAGGCTAGTGTTTATTATAATCTTGATGAGTCACTGCCAGATAATTTACCTTCAATAGTTGCTAATGATAAGTTGAAGAATGAGTTTAATATGGTATCAACCAACATTATCTTGGTGAGAGATGATTTAGATAGATATAAGGTTAAAGAAATGGTTAAAGAATTAAATAATGTAGATGGTGTTACCATGGCGGCAGCATTAGAATCTGTATTAGGATCTAGAATACCAGAAAACTTTTTGCCTAATGAGTTATTAGAACAGGTAAAGAAAGGTGGCTATGAAGGAATTATTGTCAATTCAAAATATAAATCAGCTACCAATGAAGTGGCAGTGCAGTTAGATGAAATTAATGAGATTGTGAAGAAATATGATCCAGAAGGATTAGTTGGAGGGGAAGCACCACTTACCAATGACCTTGTAACAATAGCCGATAGTGATTTTAAAAAGGTGAGTATATTTTCAATAGTAGCAATATTTTTAATAATTATGGTCATATTTAAATCTATATCAGTACCAGTTCTATTAGTGCTAGCCATAGAACTAGCTATTTTTATAAATCTTGGAATACCGTATTACACAGGTACCACAATTCCATTTATTTCATCAATCGTAATAGGAACAATACAATTAGGAGCCACAGTAGATTATGCAATACTTCTTACTTCAAGATTTAAAGAAGAGTTATCAAACACTAATGATAAGAAGGAAGCAATGATAAAAGCATTACAAAGTTCATCAAGATCAATAATAACTAGTGCATTGACATTCTTTGGAGCTACAGCAGGAGTAGGGATTATTTCAGAATTGGAAATGATAAGTTCACTATGTGTGTTGATGGCCAGAGGAGCAATAATAAGTATGCTAGTTATACTATTTGTATTACCAGGAGTTTTATTAATGTTTGAAGGTATAATTGTAAAAACAAGTAAATCTTTTATAATGTGTAAGAAGGAGGAAAAGTAAATGAAAAGAAAGTCATTATCTAAAAAATTAGTATTTTTAGTTGTTATGGCAACAACAATGAGTAATTTTACTGCTTATGCAGGGGAAATGCATAAGGATGAAACTGTATATGTAATTTTAGATGAAAATGGAAAACCAACAAGTAATATTGTATCAGATAAAATAAGTAGTGATGAGGTATTAGGTGAATTTGAAGATAAATCATCTTTGAGTAATATAAAAAATGTTAAAAGTGATGAGAAAGCGAAGATAAATGGTGAGACTTTAAAATGGAATGTTAATTCTAATGAATTATATTATGAAGGCAATAGTGAAAAAGAGCTTCCTTTAAGTATAGAAATAAAATATGAATTTAATAATAAAGAAGTGGATCCTAAAGATGTTTTAGGCAAAGAAGGATCATTTAAGATAAGTATTAATGTAAAGAATAATAAATATGAAACAAAGAGGATTAAAGGAGAAGATAGAAAGATATATCTTCCAATATTGACAGCCACAGAATGTATATTGCCTAATGATGTTTTCTCTAATATTAAGGTAAGTGCAGGGAAGATTATAGATGATGGAAGCAATTCAATGATAACTTTAATTTCCATACCAGGATTAGAGGAGTCTTTGAATTTAAATGAATTAACCAAGGGTATTAAGAAAAAGGAAAATATTTTTGATATTCAGTTAAAGGATAGTATAGAGATAGAAGGAAATACTACAGATTTTCAAGTACCTTATATAGCATTAGTGGGTACAGTTATTAATGAAGAACTTGATGGATTAGATGAAGTAGAATCTTTTTCAGATATAAAAGATAAATTAAATCAATTAGAAGAAGGTGGAGAGGAACTACTAAATGGACAAAAAGAGTTACAAGAAAATTACATTTTATTCGATGAAGGGGTAGACAAGGCTGCTTCAGGCAGTGAAGATTTAAATAGTGGATTATCACAGCTAAATGATAAGATTCCTACAATAAAAGCTGGAATGATAGAATTAAGGGATGGAATAAATCAATTGTATGGAAAGTCTCCTGAATTAGTTCAGGGTATTAAGGATATGAGTGATGGAGCAAGAGAATTAAATGATGGTATTAGTCAAATAAATAATAAAGCACCGGAATTATATAATGGAACAACAGAACTAAATAGTGGATTAAATGAATTGCAAAGTAAGATTCCAGGACTTGAAGGAGGAATAACTGCAGTAGATAATGGAATAAATACTGTCAATGATAATATGCAAACATTAGCTGCTGGCGCTACTTCATTAAATGAAGGGTTAGCAAGTTTAAATGATTCAGAAAGTATATTTACAGAAGGGGTAAATGGATTTACATCTAGTATAAAGAGTTTAAGAGATGGATATAATAAAATAGATTTTGGTATTAAGGCAGCAAAAGATGGCACTTCCCAACTTAAGATTGGACTAAGTGAAGGAATAAATGATATAGGACGTCTAAGAGATTCTACTGATACTATAGATGGTTTAAATCTTCAAATAAATCAGGTATATGAAGCTATAAAAGAATCAAATCCAGAGGCAGCAGAACAATTACTTAATATAAGTAATTCTTTAAGTTATGTATCAACAGCACAAAGAGAAGGAATAGATGAAGTTATAAGTAAATCTAATGAAGCATTATTAGCAGCAGGTCAGCTTGAGGGAGGGCTAAGTGAAGTGTCAGAGGGCTCCAACTCTTTTATGGAAAATTTCGATGCTCTTGTTAATGGAGCAGATAATATAAATACAAGTGCTTTGCAAATTAAAGAAGGAGTTACTAATTTATATGCTGGAAGTAATGATTTGGTAAATGGAGCTAATGAATTATATGTAGGAACAAGTAATTTAGCAGAAGGAAGCTCAAGTTTAAAAAGTGCTTCTGGTGAATTGGAATCAGGAGTAAATAGGTTAGCGGAAGGAAGTAGTAAGTTAGTTGAAGGAACTAGTACTTTGAAAGATGGAGTAAGTAGGCTGGCAGAAGGAAGCAATAGCTTGTCAGAAGGAGGAAAGACATTAGAGTCTGCTTCAAGCGAATTAAGTACAGGCGTTGAAGCCTTGGCAAAAGGAGGAAATGAACTTGCTGATGGAGGATCAGTGTTAAGTGATGCAGTAGGAAAGCTTGCTGAAGGTAGTAGTGAATTAGCAGGTGGTACTAGCACATTGAGAGATAAATCAAAACAGGTGTTAGAAGCCACAGGTAAGCTTGTGGATGGAACAAAGCAGATAAAAGAAGAGGGGCTAGATCAAATTTGTAATTTGGGAAATGAGGCAGTAGATTCTATAGAGGAATTGAAAGATGTAAAAAATGAGTTAGTGAAAATGGCAGATGACTATGGATTATACTCAGGAATAAATGAAAATATGACTGGCAATATTAAATTTATTATGAGGACAGAAGCCATAAAAGCAGAAAATAAAAAGAGTAGTAAAGTAGAGAATAAAAAAACAGTTAAAACAGATGATGAAGGATTTTTTAGTAAATTATTAGCTAAATTTAAAAATCTATAGATAATTTAAAGGAGCTGAGCACTAATTATTTAGTGCTACAGTTCTTTTTTCTAAAAAGGAATAAAAAAATAATTGGAAAATAATATAAAATATGGTAATATAAACTATAGAAAGTGAATCTATATTAAAAAATAAAAGTTGGTTTAAAGGGGATGAAGGTATTTAAAGCAGGCTTAATTTTAATTTGTGGGAGGAATAAGAATGAAAAGAAAATTAATTTTAATGGCAATAATTGCTTTTAGCGGATTTTCAATAGAAGCCAATGCAGCAGTAAATGATGAAGCCTTATCTAATGTGCAAAATAAGATGATAGAGTATATTAATAATTACTCATTTAGTAATAATGCCGATGAAAGTGCAACAGAAGGTACAACTAATAATACAGTTGATTTTAATTGGAGCGATTATGTAAATAATGCAGGTAATGTTTATAAAGATGCAGTAGAGCAAATTGTAAGTGAACTTCCTGAAATAACTGTTCCTGAAACATCAGTACAGTCCCCAGAAACTTCAGAAGCACCAGATATTTCTGTTACACCAGACATTACAGAAGATTCAGGTAGTATAAATGAAGATGTATTAATACAACCTTTTGTAATTGATAATATATTAAGGATTGTTCATGTAGGAGAAAGCTATACAATCAATGTATTACATTCACCTGGTGAAGTAGTATTTACCAGTAGTAATCCAGAAGTAGCTACAGTTGATGGAAATGGAAATGTAGTTGCTATAGCACCTGGTAAAGCATATATTACAGTTTCTACAGCTGATAGTTGTAGAACTAGAAAAGCAGTTGTAAGGGTTTTAGGAGAAAATGAACTTCCAGA
This sequence comes from Clostridium sp. CAG:265, assembly GCF_000436575.1. NCBI lineage: Bacteria > Bacillati > Bacillota > Clostridia > Eubacteriales > Clostridiaceae > Clostridium > Clostridium sp. CAG:265. The sequence goes on along the minus strand of NZ_FR886630.1, from coordinate 11,563 downwards.
TGTTGATTTACCAGATACTGATAACGATATTAATATTGATACTGACATTAATATTGGTAATGATAATAACATTAATATAGATATAAGTATAAATAAACCATCAGGTAATTGGCCATCAATTAATTGGCCAACAGGCGGAACAATAGGCGGAACAACAGGTGGAACAATTGGAAGCTTAGGAAGTGCTAATAAGATATCAACTACACCTACAACATTAAGTAGTACTAAGGGAACATCAACTTCAACATTGCCTAATACTGGTGCACCAATACCAGTGGAAGCAATTGGGGTACTATCATTATTAGGTGGTTTAGGAATTTATAAGAAGAGAAAATAATATTTAAAAGAAGGATCTAGTTTAGGTCCTTTTTTTACGTAAAAAAACTTTAACTTTAATGTTTTTTATAGTAATAAATAAAAATTAATTAATAAAAGAAAAAGTTGTAATATTATGGTACAATAAATGTGTATAATATAAAATTTAGTGAGGTATTTAGATGAGTTTATTTAATAAAATATTAGGGAAAAAAGAACAGGGTACAAAAACTAATGAAGAAATTAAAAAAAAAGATGTAAATGATTTAAATGTGAAGAAGATTAATAGCTCCACTGATAGTGGAGAAAGTAAGATAACAAATATTTCAATAGATAAATCTTCTAAAGAAAATGTAAAGATGATGAATATTATTGACCAAAATGGAAAAAGAATACAGATTACTATGGATGAGTGGAGAGAAAAAGTTCTACCAATTGCCTTAAAAAATCATTGGTATAATGCTAATTTGTTATATAACGATGTACTAAAGGCAATTCAAAACAATTTTATAAGTGATGTGGAAGATGCAGCAATGCATTTGAAAGAAATAGATACAATAAAGGAAAGAGGTTATAATACATTAGCAATAATTTATTTAAAAAATAAAGAGTTTAATAAAGCTAATGAATTATTATTAGAATATCTAGAAAGTAATCCAAAGACAGGAACAATACTTACTAATTTAGCTAAGAGTTATTATGGAAAAGATGAAAAAGAAAAGGCAATGGAAGTTTTATGGGAAGGACTTACTATTAATCCAAATCAAAACAACGGTCTTCCATGGTATGCATCTATATGTAAAGATAAAGATGGAATGGAAGGATATATTGATGCGTTAAGAAGAGCAAGTGAAATAAATGGAAGCTGGCTTCCACAATTGCTTTTAGCAAGACAACAGTTAAATGAAAAAAATATTGAAGGTGCCAAAGAACTTCTGAAAATTGCTTTAAGTGAGGGGCATTTAACACAGGAAGCATTACTTGTAATTTCAGGTGAATTAGGTGCTAAAGGTTATAGCAAAGAATTAATAGAGTTAATTGAACCAGTATATGATTTTAATAAAAATGATATTAGAGTAGGTTTAAATTTATTACAAGCGTATCTTCAAAATAAGGAAATACAAAAAGGTGAAAGTTTATTAAATAAATTGATGATGTTAGAAAGAGCAGATTTAAAAAATGTATTACTTAAAATATCTAATAAGTTCGATAAGCTTAAAGTGGAAGAAAAAGTATCTACAGCAAAGAAAGACGTACAAATAAATATGATGGTACTAGATAATCCCGTTTGGCAGTATGGTCTTAAAACAAGTAAATGGTTTATAAATAATAAAGAAGTAAAAGGAAATATAGCAGTTCTTCCTTATGCAGATGAAACTGTAAGAGAAAAAGAGATAAGAGGCTATCAAAAAGATAATGAGACAAGTATGTTATCAAGAGGAATTCCTCTATATGTAAGTGAAATGATAAATTATTATACAGATTATAATAATAAAGTGGTAATGCCATTTGTTAAAGATTTCGGTCCAGTTATAACAAATAAACAATATAATGAGGCAGCTCTAGAGGATATAGGTAAGAAAATAAATGCTGATATAGTAATTACAGGAAGTGTAATAAATGCAGAAATAGGATACTTAATAAAAAATATTGTTTATAATATGAGTGATAAGTCATCAAAGAAAATAGAGATGTTCATTCAAAAAGATAATTTTGGTAATAGATTTAACGCAATGATAAAAGAACTAAGAAGTGAACTAGCTGGAGCAGAGAAAAGTAATATTGAGTTTTATAGTCTTCCAGAAGATAAGGAAGTACTACATTATTTAGCGTCATTAGGGCATTCGTTAACTCAAACTTTAATTCAAGGAAAGTTTTTAGATAAAGAGTTACTTTTAGGTGAAAGAAATTTACTTAATTGGTATTTAAATATGGTTATGGCTTATCCAGAAAATCAAGCTATTAAAATGATGCTTGTTTCAGGAATTGAAAAAAGTAAAGAATACGGATCAAATGTATATCTAGAGTTTAAAAAGCAAACTTTAGCAGTGATGATGAAGAGTAAGAATGAAGAAATTAAGAAGAGATTAATACCAGAAATCTATAAGATATATGGTATGGAAAACGAACTTAAAGCATTAAAAGAAAAGTTAACTAATGAAAGTAGTGATAAAGAATATATAGAATGGCTAAATAATATTTAATACTGCATATAATAGTAAAATTGATTGACAATTCTGAAAGATTAGAATAATGAATTATTTTTAATTTCCTGAAATTTATAGTATAATAATAGTTAGGTACAATATAATCATGAAATAAAAAAGGAGTAAGAGAGTTGAAGACATTAGTTATTAATTGTGGAAGCTCTTCATTAAAATATCAATTAATAGATATGAGTAATGAAGAATCGATGGTTCAAGGTTTAGTAGAAAGAATAGGGATTGAAGGCTCTGCTTTAACACAAAAGACACCAGGAAAAGGTAAGCATGTTATTAATACAGAAATAAAAGATCATAAAGATGCAATAAAATTAGTATTAGAAGCATTAGTAAATGAAGAATATGGTGTTATTAAATCAATGGATCAAATTTCAGCAGTTGGACACAGAGTAGTACATGGTGGTGAAAAATATTCAGAGTCAGTATTAATTACTGATGAAGTTTTAAATTCAATAAGAGACTGTATTGCTTTAGCACCTTTACACAATCCACCAAATATAATCGGAATTGAATCTTGTAGAGAATTAATGCCAAATATTCCAATGGTAGCAGTGTTTGATACAGCATTCCATCAAACAATGCCAAAGAATGCTTATATTTGTCCATTACCATATGAGTTATATGAAAAATATGGTGTAAGAAAATATGGATTCCATGGAACATCACATAAATATGTTTCAAATAAAGTTGCTGAAGTCATGGGAAAAGATATTAAAGATTTAAAGATAGTTACATGTCATTTAGGAAATGGTTGTTCTTTAGCAGCAGTTAAAGGTGGAAAATCAATAGATACTTCTATGGGATTCACACCATTAGCAGGAATAATGATGGGAACAAGAGCAGGAAGTATAGATCCATCTGTTATATCTTTCTTAATTGAAGAAAAAGGATATACAATAGAACAAGTTGATGAAATGTTAAATAAGAAATCAGGAGTTTTAGGGGTTTCAGGAGTTTCATCAGATTTTAGAGATGTAAGAGCAGCAGCACAAGAAGGAAATGAAAGAGCACAACTTGCTTTAGATATATTCCATTATAAGATTAAAACTCAAATTGCAGCATATGCAGGTGCAATGGGAGGGATTGATGTTATAGTGTTTACAGCAGGAATTGGTGAAAATGCAGCTTTAGTTAGAAGTGAAAGCTTAAAAGGATTAGAGTTCTTAGGATTCAATTTAGATGCTAAGAAAAATGAAATAGCAGGAGAAATTGGTGAAATATCAACTGACGATTCAAGAGTTAAGGTATATGTTATACCAACTAATGAAGAGTTAATGATAGCGAGAGATACTGCAAGATTAGCACAATAATTTAAAGCATCAAGATAATTTAGTTTATCTTGATGCTTTTTAACATTTAGGATAGCAATGGAAGGAACATATTATAAATTCAGGTTAAAAAATGAGCATCTGTATAAAAATATAACAGATGCTCATTTTTTAAATCTGATTAACCTTTTTTTCATACCAGATGTTAAATAAAACTCTAAAAGAAGCAGCTAAAGGAACAGCTATAAGCATTCCTATAAGACCAAAAGCATTTCCACCAATTATTATGGCAAGCATCGTAAATACTGCATGTAAACCTACGCTTTCACCAACAATCTTAGGAGCTAGCAGATTATTATCAATTTGCTGTACTATAAGCATGGCTATAATAGCATATATTATCTTAATAGGATTACCACTAAGAAGTCCCATAATAGCTGCTAGAATTGTACCAACAATAGGACCCACATATGGAATCATATTACATATTCCGGCGATTATACCAATTACAACAGCATAGTCAATACCTACAATAATAAGAGCAATAGATGATAATACACCTACAAATACTGCTTCTAATAATTGTCCACGGATAAATTTTGAAAATACATCATGAATTATTAAGAATATTTTCTTGGTGTATATGCCAGCTTTAGTTTTCCTGAACACTAAATAATAAAGTTTATTCCATAGTCCAATGAAGTATTCAGAATCTTTAAGAAGGTATATACTTAGAACAATAGCAATTAAAAAGGAAGCAATACTACTACCAATAGACATGATACTAGCAGTCATATTTCCTATATTAGTAATTAAGTAATTTTGCATAGAAGTTATTATATCAACTATGTAAGGCTCTAAAGTATTTAATAAAGGTATATTAAGTGATTTAATAGCTTGAGGAAGAGTGTTGCTAGAAAATGAAGCACTGTTAATATAACTATTAATATCTGAGAGTATATTAGCAATAGTTGTATTTTTAGATAATTGTCCTCCTATCATAAAATATATTCCGCATATTAATGCAAAAATTAGTCCAATTAGTAATACATAGGATAAAACTATAGAAAGTATTCTTCTATTTGATTCTTTCTTTATTTTATATAATTTGTTATCTTTAAATACTTTTTCTAAATACTTAGTTATTGGGTATAACAAATAAGAAATAACTAAGGCAATTAATAATGGTTTAATTAGTGAGAAAAAACTTGTTAATAATGAGAGTGATGTTTTAAATATTAAACCTATATTAGACATTAAATTAATAGCAATAAATATGGATATAACAGTAAATATGACATAAATAGAATATGTGAGTAATTTCTTATCGTAATTTATTTTCATTTTAGCCTCCTAATTATAATAAATATATACATAACTTTAACATAATTAATAAGAATATTAAAAGAGTAAATGATAAATTAATAGAAATTTAATGAGTAATACAATAGAATACTATTTAATAAAAGTTAAAAAAGCATAAAATGCTTAGTATAAAGTATGTTTTAAAATATATAAAAATAGTATATAATTACTAAAGGGCAATAAAGTGATAGAAGAAGGGGTGTAAAAAATGAGCGAAATAAATCATGAACTAGGAATAATTGCTTTAGAAAGTTGTAGAGAACTAGGTGAGCAAGTAAATAAAATTATACAGCAAAAGAGAAATACTGAAGAATCTTTATTAATACCAACAAATGAAATACGTTTTTCAAATGGTGAAGGTAAGGTTAAACTTCCAGAAACAGTTAGAGGAAAAGATATATATATATTATGCGATGTAGGAAACTATAGCTGTACATATAAGATGTTTGGATTTACTAATCATAAAGGTCCAGATGAACATTTTCAAGATATTAAGAGAACAGTATCAGCAATAAGAGGAAAGGCTGCAAGAATTACTGTTATAATGCCTCTTTTATATCAATCAAGGCAACATAGAAGAAAAGGAAGAGAATCTTTAGATTGTGCTTTAGCATTACAAGAGTTAGAAAGATTAGGTGTAGATGAAATATTAACATTTGATGTTCATGATCCTAATGTGCAAAATGCAATTCCTCTATTATCATTTGAAAATTTATATCCAACTTACGATATAGTAAAATCATTAATATCTAATGAAGATACTTTATCTTTAGATAAGGAAAAACTATTAGTTATAAGTCCTGATACAGGGGCTATGGATAGAGCTATATATTATTCTAGCGTATTAGGAGTAGATGTAGGATTATTTTATAAGAGAAGAGATCACTCAACAGTTGTTAATGGAAAGAACCCAATTGTAGAACATGAATATATGGGAAGAGAAGTTGAAGGGAAAGATGTTTTAATTGTTGATGATATGATAGCTTCTGGTGAATCAGTGCTTGATATAGCATTAGAATTAAAGAAGAGGAATGCAAAAAATGTCTATGTTGCAACAACATTTGCTTTCTTTACGGAAGGACTTGAAAAGTTTAATGAATATTATAGTGATGGAATAATTGCTAAAGTATATTCAACTAATTTAACATATATTTCACCAGAGCTTAGAGAAGCAAAATGGTTTAATGCTGTTGATATGTCTGAATTTTTATCAAGAATAATAAACAGGTTAAATTATGGTAAGTCAATAGCAAAATATATGGATGCCACAAGAATAATTAGAAGTTTATTAAAATAGCATTAACATATTTATAGGAGAATATAATTTATGAATAGTAAGTTAAGGTATCCAATAAGATTAGACGATGGTAAGATGATATACACAATAAAAGATGAAAAAGAGTTATTTATAATGAGAGAAGAAAACATAAGAAAGAAACTCTATTCAACAAGTGCAGTAAAAAAAGAGGGCTCAAAAGTAGGGTCTTCTTACTGTTGCTATGGGGTAGAGCTGATATGAGGGGTTAATTTAATTAATGAAGGCATTTCATTCAAACTGGACAGCACCATATTTAATAAATAGTAGCACTTATGAAATGAAGGATTATGAAATATTGATGACCATATTATCTGCATTAAAATGGCGAGAAAAAAATGGCAGTATAAAGATGGTTACTGATAAGACTGGAAAAGAGTATTATAAAAAAATCGGTATAGAAGCTATATGGGATTTAGGTATAGAATGTAAATTAGATGGTATATATGATTTAGTAAACAAGGAGATATTTTGGGCAGCAGGGAAAGTTTATGCTTTATCCATGGAAGATGGGCCTATAGCAATGATAGATACAGACTTTATCGTATGGAAGCCACTAGAGGAATTAATAAAAGAAAGTAGTTTAGCTGTTATTCATAGAGAAGGAATAGATCCTTTAGTATACCCAGATAAGGAATATTTTAATCTTAAGGAAGGGTATAGTTTTGATGATGCATGGAACTGGAAAGTAGAGCCTTGTAATACAGCTTTTGCTTATTTTAATGATAAAAAATTTATCAAGGAATATACAAAGGCAGCCATAGTATTTATGGAGAATGCAAAGGTTGATGACAATAGGATAACTAATATGGTTTTTGCTGAGCAGAGGATAATATCTATGGTTGCAGAAAAGATGAATTTGAAGATTTATGAAATGGAAACAATAGAGAGATTATTAAGCGGAAAGCAAAAAAGATATACTCATTTATGGGGATATAAAAGTACTTTAAATACTAATGAAATTTTAAGAAGGCAATTTTGCCAAAAGCTTATAGCAAGAATTATTAAAGAATTTCCTGAATATAAAAGTATGTTAATGAAAATTGAGCCAATAAGTACAAAATATAATATTTAGTAAAATTAAGAAAGCAAATGAGCGTTGTTAGTCTCATTTGCTTTCTTAATTTTAGTTTTTTATTACATACTGCTGTATCCCAGGCCAACTAAAGAATGAATTGGCAAAGGCAATCAAGCTAAAGCTTAAAGTGAAAATTATAAAAATTGTAAATGGCAATAAAAATATGCTTATTGAAAAGATTATAATAGCTAGGGCAATAGCAATTAAAGTGTTTTTTAATGAAATTATACTTAAAAGGAATGAATTTTTAAAAATATCTTTTAAGGATAATTTTACAGTTGTTAATAAAGGGAAACTGTATATAAATGAAAAGGCCAATAGCAAATTAATAAAAATACAAATAAATAAAGGTACGTATAAAAGATTATTATTAGATGATGCATTAGAATAAAAAATTAAGGAAATAGTTATTAATGAAAATAATAATAGAAAAATTATACCTAAAAGTGAAGATTGCTTCCAATTCTTTTTAAATGATTCCTTAAAATCATAAAATACAAATATATGTTGTTGGCGAGCAATTTTCATAGAAACATTAGTTAAAGCAGCAAAAGAAGCTGGAATGGTGATTATTGGAATAGAAAATAGTAGAAATAAGAAATTAAGTTTTATTAAATTCCAAAATTCCCTAATCAATGTATCTACAAATAAAGCGAAACCAGTCTTTTCAGGTGTATCTTTAGAAACACCTTTACCTTCCTTTTCAAAATTAGGTTTTAAAAATCCCATATAATATACCTCCTAGAAAAAAATGTATATAAATAAGTCTAACATTAATAAAAAATGTATTCAATATTTCCAATATTACCAAAAATAAGAATTAAGATAAATAAATTTATAGAAGAAATAAATAAAGTTCCTACTCAAATAATAGATAGTCTTAAGGCTGAAGTGTAAAGCTTATCACAAAATATATATTTAGAAGTAGAATTTATTTGACAACGATTACTTATGGTGATATTTTATATTTTTAGGAGGCTTTAATTAAAATTTAAAAAATAGTTTAAAATTTTATATAAAAAAAATAAATATGTTAGTATAGAGAAATTTATTTGAATAAATTTTAACATGAAATTATTGGGAGTTGTTTTTATACAAAAAAATCTCCGAAAATTGGACATGTAAATAATCTAAATGAAAATTAGTTCAAACTTATGATTTAACAGATTTTAAATTAACTTTAGAATTAATATTTGTTTCTAACAGAACTGCATTAATAAGAACTAAAATTGATAATAAAACAGATAAAGATTTAAATTTAAACTTAGAATGGACAGGAAATATATTTAATCAATTCAAAGAAAAATAAGGTGGCCAAGTATATAAATTAGGACAAAGCTTACAAGCTACTGAAAATGGAGTGCAAGTCAACTTCTCTAAAATTAGAGAAACTTGGAGCTACTTCTCAACAGAAGAAACTAAATTTGTAGTTAATTATGAAGGTGAGACTAAAACTATAGTTGAAGGAAACTCTTATAAAACAAACCTTATAGCTCCAGTAGTTATTAAGTCAAATGAATCATTTACAACAGAGGAGTTAAATAAAGAGCAATCAAAAATTCAAGATATGTTTAAGAATTCAGAAAAATATTTTGAAGAAAATAATATTCGTTGGCAAGGTTACTTAGATAAGACTTTTGCTAATATAAAAGGGAATAATGATAAAAGTTATAAAAATGCAGCTATAAAATCTATTGAGACATTAACTACTAACTGGAGAAGTGCAGCAGGAGATATATTACATGATGGTGTAGTTCCTTCAATGTCATATAAATGGTTTATTGGAATGTGAGCTTGGAATTCAGGGAAACAAGCAGTAGCTACAGCAAAATTTGATGGAGAATTAGCTAAAAATAATATAAGAGCATTATTTGATTACCAAATTAAAGAAGATGATAAATTAAGACCACAAGATTTTGGAACAATAATTGATGCTATATTCTATAACAAAGATGAAGCCAGAGGAGGAGACGGTGGAATGGTTCATGAATTAAATAATTCAAAAGAAGAAATTATATTAGCAGCAGCTTGGGAAAGTGGAATGGATAATGCTCCAAGATTTGATGTTGGAGGATATGGTGAAGAAGATACAGGTATAGATGTATTTGAAAATAAATCTGAAGATGGAAGGGTTTTAGGATATTCTATAAATCAAGAATCAGTAGACTTAAATGCATACCTTTATGCTGAAAAAGGATTCTTAAAATCAATGGCTGAGGTTTTAGGAAAAACTGAAGATGTTAAAAAATATACTGAAGAAGCAGAGTTCGTAAGAGAATATGTAAGTAAAAATATGTTTGACAAAGAAAGTGGATATTTCTATGATTTACAAATAAATGAAGATGGTTCAGAGAAGAAATTACTAGTTAATAGAGGAAAAGGACCAGAAGGTTGGATAGCATTATGGGCTAAAATGGCTACTAAAGAAGAAGCAGATAAAGTTGTAGAAAATATGTTAGATGGAAATAAATTCAATACAACTGTACCATTTGGAACAGCTTCTCAAGATAATCCAAGTTTCAGTGCAAATCAATATTGGAGAGGACCAGTTTGGTTAGACCAAGCCTTATATGGAGTTGAAGCTCTTCAGAACTATGGTTACTATGATCAAGCAGTGACATCTGCTAAAAAGATGTTCAATAATGCTGAAGGATTAATGGGAGATGGACCAATAAGAGAAAATTACAATCCATTAACTGGAGAAGGATTACATACTAAAAACTTCAGTTGGTCTGCATCAGCTTATTATTTAATGTATGAGAATACATTAGAAGGCAATGAAACAACTTCTCAAAAAGGATTTGCTATTCCAACTAATGTTGAAGTTCCTGGGACTCCAGAAGTTGAGGTGAAACCAGAAGTTAAACCAGAAGTCAAGCCAGAAGTTAAACCAGAAATCAAACCAAGTAAATCACTGCCAAAAACAGGTAGTGTGGTTAGTTCAGAAATTTTATCTGCAATAGGTGTAGTAAGTGCAGGTGTAGGTTTCTATTTAAATAAAAAGAATAAATAGTTAATTAGGTATATAGTATATTAAAAATATATATAAGTTAAACAATTATAAAAACAAACTATAAAGGGTTATTTAACTAAAAATTTATATATAATAAATATAAAAAAAATTGACAGGGTGAAAAAAAGATGATACAATAGTGTTTGTAAAGTAGAAACAAGCCGTTTCTCACCTTACGGCAGAGCTTAGTAAGGTATAGAGCTATTGAATTATATCTAGAAAAGAGATATTCTAGTGTTTATAAATAGTAGAGGCGGCTTCATGCTGCCTCTATTTTTTTCATAAAGAGGTTTGCACATATAGATAAGCCAAAAAAACAAAAGTAGAGGGGAGTTACTATCATGCCAAAAATGAAGACACATAAAGGTGCAGCAAAGAGATTTAGAAAGACAGGTACAGGTAAACTTAAAAGAGCTAAAGCTTTTAAGAGCCATATCTTAACTAAGAAAAGCGCTAAGAGAAAGAGAAACTTAAGAAAAGGTGCTTATGTTTCAACTACTCAAGAAAAAGCAATGAAGAAATTATTACCATACCTATAATATTATTACCTAGGAGGAACTAAGAATGGCTAGAGTTAAAAGAGCGGTTAATTCACGTAAAAATCATAAAAAAGTATTAAAACTTGCTAAGGGTTACTACGGTGGAAAGAGCAGATTATTTAAAACTGCTAATGAAACTGTAATAAGAGCATTAAGAAATGCATATGTAGGAAGAAGATTAAAGAAGAGAGATTTCAGAAGATTATGGATTGCTAGAATCAATGCTGCTTCAAGAATGAATGGATTATCATATTCAAAATTCATGAACGGAATGAAATTAGCTGGAATCGACATGAACAGAAAAATGTTATCTGAAATAGCTATAAACGATCCAAAAGCATTTGCTGATTTAGTAGAAGTTGCTAAAGCTCAATTAAGCAAATAATTAAGAAAATAATATAAAAAATAAGGGGACGTCTCATAAATGATTTTTAAATCATTTATGTAG
>NZ_FR886629.1:0-619 GCF_000436575.1 Clostridium sp. CAG:265 | reverse complement strand
TTTATTGGATGTAGTAGGCCAGCTGATAAAGAAGAGGTAGACATAGAATCAATAAAAGAGCAAGTACGGGCAGAGCTTGAAGAGGAAAATGAGAAAGCTAAGGAAGAAGAAGAGGAAAAACGTCAAGAGGAAGAACGGATAAAAGAACAAGTTAAGGAAGAGGTAGAACGACAAAACGCTAAAAATGATAATAAGGATGTAAATATTAATATAACTGAGGATTCTAAACCAGATTCAGTGGTGATTGTACAAGAAAAGCCACAACCTGTATATTATAGTAGTGATTTTATTTTTCCACAAAGTAGCACCGAATATTTATCTCAAAGTCAAGTAAGTAGTCTTTCTGATTATCAACTTGGCATAGCAAGAAATGAAATTTATGCAAGACACGGATATATATTTAAGTTAGATAGATTTAAAAGTTATTTTGAATCACAAAGCTGGTATGTACCAAGATATTCAGATGCCAGCAGCATAAGTTTAAATGAAATTGAAACTTATAATGTTGCCCTTATTAAGGCTGAGGAAGATAGCAGAGGAATACAGTGGTAAAAAATTTTATATTATCAATATAAAAGGCTTTGTTTTAATAAACTGTTGAAATTTGATTAACCTCTAT
>NZ_FR886628.1:0-843 GCF_000436575.1 Clostridium sp. CAG:265 | reverse complement strand
TTTAAAGTTTAAATTTAATTATAATCGTTATTAAGTATTTTTTACATTTAAATAAAAGAAGCTATAAGATGAATTATTCTTAAATCATCCTATAGCTTTCAATTATTATACTATGAATATATCAAAAACTTATTTTCTATCTATAAAACTCTTGAGTTGCGTATACTTTATTTCCTATCTTATATACTCCTACACCTATGCTGCTGAACTTTGTTGATAATATGTTTTCTTTATGCCCTTGGGAATTCATCCAATTTGTCATAAATTGATTTGCTAATGCTGTAGGATCTGTAACACCACTTATATATGCAATATTTTCTCCCCAAGCATTATATGTAACTCCGTCAGCTTTCATTTTTGTAGTTATATTATTACCATTTAAATCAGTATGGCTAAAATAATTATTATCTCCCATATCTTGCGATTTAATTCTAGCATACTTTTCCATAGTGGTATTATAAGTTAATGGTGCAACTCCAGCTTTAGTTCTTTCTTCATTTACTTTATTAAATATGGCTTGTTCAACTTCTTCCATGAATTTATCACTTATAGCTGCATCGGTATTATTACTAGTACTTCCTTCATTTAATGCTGCATCATTACCAGTAGATGGTTTATTTTGATTATTAGTATGACCATAATGTCTATTATATTTATATCCACTAGCTGTACTTACTGCTTTAGAATTTGAACTATTATCAATAGTTTCTGCGTGAGCTTGTACCCCTCCTATAAATATACTTCCTAATACTAATAATGAAATTATCTTAGATTTCATTTCCATTCCTCCTATAATTTGAGGTTAGTGTAAAGTTTTTTACACTATTTTTATTTTAAAATCTT
>NZ_FR886627.1:34259-35462 GCF_000436575.1 Clostridium sp. CAG:265 | reverse complement strand
TTTTATGATTGAGGAACCCTTTTCTCTGCAACCGAAGGTTGCCCCTGTGGATAACTTCTTAAAAATACAAAAATATTTTTTCGATACTTTTTTATTACTGATGATGAAAAAGTGGGCATAAAGCTTGATGATATTTAGGTTAGAGGTTGATGGCGTTTTTTTCGAGACTTTTTTTTGAGTGAACATTAAGAAACAGAACTTAATAGGTTCATAATAGATAGTACACGTTTTTAGAGAAATCTAATTACGTGTGCTATTTTTTTTATTTTTCACTAATAAAGTAAACGATTACAAGCAAATAGACTTAATCATCATAAAAAACACAAAAATTATTTACTTATTATTGAAAATATTGAAATAAATGTAAAAATAATTTATAATGAAAGCAATGTTATTTTTATAATAGTTAGTATAAATGGTAAAACACTGATGATGGAAAATAAATCAAATAAGCTTAAAGGTAGGGGGATTAATTAATGGAAAATATTAAGTACTATGATTTAACATTATCTCAAGATGTTATGTATTTTGCTTTAAAATACTCGCCAAAAAAAAGTGTAGTAAATATAGGAGCGGCTTTATGGATAGAAGAAGAAATTAATATTGATTTGTTAGAAAATGCACTATATAAATCGATTTGGAGAATGGATGCATTAAGACTTAGATTAAAAAAAATCGATGGCGTTATTAAGCAATATGTGTCTACAGAAGAGCCTAAAAAAGTAAAGGTAGTAGATTTTACCCATTTATCTAAAGAGCAAATTGATAAAAAGCTTACTGACTGGACAGGTACAGCATTTAAATATAAAGATTTAGAAATGTATGATATCACAATAATTAAAGCTAAAGATAACTTAATTGGTGTTTATGTAAAAGTAAATCATGTAGCCATGGATGCATGGGGACTAACTGTTTTTATAAGAGATGTTATGGATGTATATGCAGCTATGAGAGATAATAAAGAATTACCAAAACCACCAGCACCATTTATTCCATTACTTGAAGCAGATTTAGCATATAAAGATTCAAAAAGATTTAAGAAGGATGAAGAGTTTTGGAAGGAATATTTTAAAGAAACACCTAAGTATTCAACAGTAAATGAAAAATATATTGGTAAAAAATATAGACCTACTTCCTTAAGAGTTAAATCTAAATTAAAGGTGATAACTTTAGAAAGTGAAAAAGTAGAAAAAATAAATGAGT
>NZ_FR886627.1:0-34194 GCF_000436575.1 Clostridium sp. CAG:265 | reverse complement strand
TCAAAGTGTATTTTTATTAGGAAGTCAATTATATTTGTATAAGTTAAATAATAGTGATGAAGCTTTAGTGCATAATGTTCTTGCAAGGAGAAGTGGGGCTGCAGCCAAGACAGCTGGTGGTATGCTAATTAATATATTAGAATTTGTTGTTAAGTGTCCATATGATTTATCTTTCCTTGATGCATGTAATAAGATAATGATAGATCAAGCTAAATTATTTAGACATGGAGATTATCCTTATCAAAGAGTTGTAGATTTTATTCAAAAAAATGTTGGAATAAAGACAGGAAACTTTACTGATTTATCATTTACTTATCAAGCAGCTAAAGTTGGAAGTGAAAATATGTTTAAAGCTAAAGTACAAAACTACAGTAATGGAGTTTCAGGGATTTCTATATATTTAACTATTATGGACGCTTTAGGTACTGGTAATTTAGACTTTTTGTTTGAATATAATTTAGCGTTGGCAAGTGAAGAAATTGTAGATAAACTTTATGATCAGATGATTAAGAGTATTGAGATAGGTATAGCCTCACCTAATAAGACCTTAAGAGAAATAATAAGTGAAATATAATTTTTAGTATTAGAGGAGGATTTAATATTGGTTGAAAGGAAGTATTATGATTTAACTCCATCACAAAAACTAATGTATTTTGCATTAAAATTCATACCTGAAAAAAATGTTGTTAATATTGGTACTGCAGTTTGGTTTCATGAGAATATTGATTGTGAATTATTAAAAGCTGCAGCTTATAAAGCTATATGGCGAATGGATGCCTTAAGGCTTAGACTTAAAAAGGTTAAAGGCCAAATAAAACAATATGTTTCAGAAGAAGAACCTAAAGAAATAAAAATTGAAGACTACTCAAATTATTCAAAGGATCATATAGATGAAATTTTAGAAAAATGGACAAGTACTCCGTTTAAATATAATGATAAAGAATTATATGATGTAAGTATTATTAAAGGACCGGAAAATGTAACTGGATTATATATAAAGGTAAATCATGTTGTTATGGATGCTTGGGGCTTAACTGTATATGCAAAAGATGTTATTAATATTTATTTAGCTATGAAAGAAGGAAAAGAACTACCGGAAGAACCAGCAAAATTTGTTCCATTGATTGAAAAAGATTTAGAGTATATGAATTCTAAAAGAATGCAAAAGGATTATGAGTTTATAAAGGAAAAATGGAAAACACCAGCAGTTTTTGCATCAGTGGAACCTAAATATGTAGGTAAAAGATATAGGCCTAATAATTTAAGCTTTAAAGGCAAACAGAAAGTAATGTCATTAGATAAGAGTATTGTAGCAAAAATAAATGAATATTGTAGAGAAAATAGAATATCTCAGCAAACATTATTTATTTTAGGAAGCCAGATATACTTTTATAAGCTAAATAATACTGATAAGTCAATGGTGAATTCTGTATTAGCAAGAAGATCCTCTATGGATAGAAAAAAAGCTGGAGGAATGATGGTGAATAACTTACAACTTAAGGTAGAATGCCCATATGGAGTATCTTTTAAAGAAGCATGTGAAAAGCTAACAAAAGAGCAGTTTGAATTATACAGGCATGGAGATTTTCCATATCAACTTGCACATGATTATGTATTAAAACAAGCAGGAATTAAATCAGGGCTTCTTACAGACTTTACGATAACTTACCAGCCAGCAAAGATATTTACAGACAATAGGATAAAAGCTAAAGTACAAAATTATTTTAATGGAAGTTCATCAATGAATTTATATCTAACAATAATGGACACTTTAGATTCAGGTGAATTAGATTTCATGTTCCAATATAAAGTTGCTGTAGTAAGTGATGAAATAGTTGATGAACTATATAGAGTGATGATTAAAGCAGTAGAAATTGGAATTGAATCTTCTAATAAGACTATTGGTGAAATAATTGATGAGATTTATGCATAGGTTTTATTAATGTAGAATTTAATAAGATATTATGTGGTTGGTATAAAGGGGGATAAATAAAGTGATAGAGGTCTTTGGAGAATGCCTAGAAACCATTAGGGATATTATTAATAATTCTAGTAATAAGTATAAAGATAAAATTGCTATTAGAGAAAAGAAAAATAAGAAAATAGTAAGTTATACTTATGGACAGTTAAGAGATGATGTTTATGCTTTGGGGACAAAACTCATAGATATGGGGTTAAAAGATAAGCATATAGCTATAGTAGGGGGAAATAGTTATAGCTGGATTGTTTCATATCTTGCAATTATAACAGGTGTTGGCGTAGCAGTTCCTCTTGATAAGGAGTTAGATTCAGAACAAATAAGTAAACTACTAGAAAAGGGTGATGCCTCAGCTGTATTATTTTCAAAGGGATTTTTATCTAGTATAGATGAAATCATTGAAAATAGTAAGTTAGAGTTTGCAGCATGCTTAAATGATACAGATAAGTATACAGATGTACAGACATTGATAAATGAAGGTAGACAATTAATAAATGAAGGTAGCACAGTATATGAAGACTCTATTGTAAATGTTAATGAGTTAAATGTTATTATGTTTACATCTGGAACAACTGGATTTAACAAAGGTGTAATGATAAGTCAAAATAATTTATTGGTGAATATTGAACAATCATGTAAGGCTTTTGGAATTTATCATAAAACTGTAGCAGTATTACCATTTCATCATATATATGAGAATGTTTGTGGTATGATGGCTCCAATAGCTATGGGGATGAATATTTTTATTAATGATAGTTTGAAATATTTATCTAAAAATTTAAAATTAGTGAAACCAGAAATGGAAGTAATGGTACCATTATTTTTAGAAACTATGGAAAAAAGTATAAGAGTCGAATTAAAAAGAATGAATGTGGAAAAGGTTTTTGAAAATAGTATAAAAGTTAGTAATTTCTTATTGAAATCTGGTATAGATTTAAGAAGGCTATTATTTAGAAAAGTGCATGCTAACTTTGGTGGTAAATTAAAAGCAATTGTATGTGGAGGGGCAGCACTTAAGCCAGAACTTATAACTTTCTTTGGCGATATAGGAATAACTATTCACAATGGATATGGAATAACAGAATGCACTCCATTAATCAGTGTAAATTTAAATAAAAAAGGAGATCATTTTTCAGTAGGAAAAATATTTTCCAGTTGTGAAGTGAAAATTGATAATAAAAATGAAGAAGGAATTGGTGAAATATTAGTTAAAGGTCCAAATGTAATGATAGGATATTACAAAGATGATGAAAGTAATGAAAAATCATTTACTAATGGATGGTTTAGAACAGGTGATTATGGAAGCATAGACGCTGATAAAAATCTTGTTATTTGTGGAAGAAAGAAAAATTTAATTGTTTTAAGTAACGGTAAAAATGTACACCCTGAAGAGTTAGAAGGATATATATATGAAATGATGCCGTATGTTAAAGAATCACTTGTTTATATAGATAAGAATAAAAAAGGTAGTGAAGTTATCAGCACATATGTATATTTAGATCAAGATTTTTCTTCAGGTAAAAGTTTAGAAGAGTTAGAGTCAATCTTAAAAGAAGACTTGAAAAAGGTAAATAAAAAATTGCCAAGCTTTAAAAAAATACAGCATATATATATAAAAGAAGAAGAGTTTGAAAAAAATAGTTCTAAAAAAATAATAAGACAAAAGTTCTTAGAGGAGGTAAGTCAAATTGGATAAGAAAGTAATAGAAATAATGGCAAATTATTTAGGGTTAAAGGAAGAAGAAATAACATCAGATATGGATTTAATGGATGATTTAAACATAAACTCATATGACATAATGAGTATCGTAGGTAAATTTGAGGATGAGTTTGATATCGAAATTCCAGATGAAGATATAAGAAATTTTAGAACAGTTAAAGATGTATTAAGCTACATCAATGAACAAAATTGATTCAATGTTTTATAGCTAAATGTAATGATATAAAATTACAAAGATATTATAGCAAGGAATTATTAAGATATTCAATAAAAAGCGTCTTTAAAGTAGAAATAGAGGATGAAGCTGTAATGAGAAATCAATATGGCAAACCCTCTTTTAAAAACAATGAGCATATAAAATTTAATATAAGCCATTGTGATGGACTTATTGCTTGTGCTGTAGGTTTGGAAGAAATAGGAGTAGATGTTGAAAATATTAGAAGCTTTGATGACTATGTAGTAAGAAGAGTGTGTAATAAGAAGGAAATAAATTCAATATATAACTCTGATGATAGTGAAAAAACTTTTTTCACATATTGGACTATGAAAGAAAGTTTAGGCAAGGCTTTAGGAGTAGGATTACACTATCCCATAAAGGAAAATGAGTTTATACAAAATGGTGATGAATATTTATGTAATTACAAAGGATTGAAAATTAAAAATTACCAAATAGATAATAAGTTTATTTTATCTATTTGTACAGATAAAAATGAAGAAATTATACTAAGGGGGGTTAATTTAGATGGAAGATAATTTTATAGAATTTAAGGATGTTTATAAAAGGTATCAAATGGGTGAAGTTACTATAGCTGCAGCCAATGGAGTTAACTTTCATGTTAAACCAGGAGAATTTGTAGTTATAGTAGGGCCTAGTGGTGCTGGAAAAAGTACAATTCTTAATATGTTAGGTGGTATTGACCAAAATGATGATGGGCAAATAATCATTGGTGGAAAAGATTTAAGTGCCATGAATAACAAAGAGCTTACTTTGTATAGACGTTATGATATAGGATTTGTATTTCAATTTTATAATCTAATACAAAACCTTACAGCTAAAGAAAATGTTGAAATAGCATCTCAAATTTGTAAAGAACCAATGGATGCAGAAGAAGCATTAAGAAGTGTAGGCCTTGAAGATCGTATGGATAATTTCCCTTCTCAATTATCAGGAGGGGAGCAACAACGTGTTGCCATTGCTCGTGCTTTAGCAAAAAGACCAAAACTTCTTCTATGTGATGAACCTACAGGAGCATTGGATTATCAGACAGGAAAGAACATCTTAAAGCTTTTACAGGAAACATGTAGAAAAGAAAATATGACTGTAGTACTAGTAACACATAATCAAGCTATTACGCCAATGGCTGATAGAGTTATAAGAGTTAAAAATAGTAAAGTAGAATCTATGGTTATTAATAAAAAATTAACCTCCATTGATGATATTGAATGGTAATGGAGGCGTAGTTTTATGACAAGTAGTTTAAAAAAGGTTTTTTTCAGACAAATAAAAGATACTAAAAGCAGATTTATTTCAATATTACTTATTGTAGCTTTAGGAGTAGGCTTTTTTGTCGGAGTTAAAGCTGCAAGTCCAAGTATGAAATATTCAGCAAATAAATTTTTTGAAGCAAATAATTTGATGGATTATAAAATTATGTCAGACTATGGTTTTCAAGATGATGATATTAGATCATTAGAAGAACTTAAAGGTGTTATGCAAGTAATGCCTTCTTATTCAGCAGACTTATTAGTTAATACTGGTGGTGCAAATAATGTAGTTAGGGTACAAGCTGTGCCTGAAAGCTCTTATGGAAAGCAGCCTATTAATGAACTAAATGTGGTAGAAGGAAGATTGCCAGAAAAATCAGGTGAATGTGTAGTTGAAAGTAATTCTAATACATCAGTTAAATATGAAATAGGAGATACCATAGAACTTCTTTCTCCTAGCGATGATAAGGAAATAACTGACGTAGTAAAGACTTCGACCTTTAAGGTTGTAGGATTTATCGAAAGTCCTCAATATATTGCTTTTGATAAAGGGATAACACAAGTTGGTGATGGATCAATCTTAAATTATATGATGATTTCTGCTGATGATTTTGCATATAGCCGATATACAGAAGTATTTTTATGTGTAAATACACCTAAAAAATATGAATCAAGCTTTGAAGATGACTATAAATCATATATTGCAGACTATTCTTCAAAATTATCAAGTCTTGGTGTAGACAGAGTAGAAGTAAATAAAGAAGCAATACTTACGCAAGCTCAGAAGCAAATAGATGCAGCAAGAAAAGAAATTGATTTTCAAAAAGCAGATGCTCAAGCAGATTTAGATGATGGGAAGAAGCAAATTCAGGAAGCAGAAGCTACGATAGCTGAAAAAGAACAAGAAATTACTGATGGAGAAGCACAAATAAAGGCTTCAGAAGAGCAGTTAGCTGCCTCAGAAGCACAAGTTGCTGATGGATGGAATCAAATAGTTGCTGGAGAAGAACAACTTAATGAAGGAATAAATGAATATAATGCTGGAGTAGATCAATATAATGCAGCATATTTTGAATATATGGCACAAAGAGAGGCTGGAGAAGCACAATTAAATCAAGCACAAGCTCAATTAGATACTTATGGGCCATTAATTAGTGGCTTACAGTCAATAATAGATAATGGTGGAGTTTTATCATCAGTACTTCAATCTCAATTTGATTCGTATATAACTCAGTATAATGATGCTGTTGCACAAGTTGATGCTGGAAGACAGATGATAGCAGATGCTGACTATCAAATTGCTGCAGCCAAAGAACAATTAGATTCATCAGCAGCACAAATTCAGGCAGCTCAAAATGAAATTAATACTCAAAAAGATAACTTGACTGCTGCGGAACAGCAGATTGCAGATGGAAAAGCACAATTAGAACAGTCTAAGGTGCAAATTGTAGAAGGGAAAGTTCAAATTGAAGAAGCAAAGAAACAGCTAGCAGATTCAAAGGCTCAATTAGAAGAAGGACAAAAAGAATTTGATACTCAATTTACTTTAGCTGAAGATGAATTAAATCAAAAATCAAATGATTTAAAAAATCTTTCCAATGGTAAGTGGTATATATTTACTAGAGATGATAATCCAGGGTATACTTCTTTTGCAGAAGATGCTAATCGTATTAATGGTATAGCTAGTGTGTTCCCATTATTTTTCTTCATAGTAGCAGCACTTGTATGTCTTACAACAATGACGAGAATGGTTGAGGAAGAAAGAACACAGATAGGTACATTTAAGGCATTAGGATATGAAAATAAGACTATAGCAGCTAAGTACTTTTTTTATGCATTTTTAGCAGCAATAACAGGAAGTATTTTAGGAATAGTGGTTGGACTATTAATTTTACCTAAGACAATATTCCACTCTTATGATGCAATGTATAAATTACCTATATTTGCAGTTAAAATAAGTATACCAGTTATAATTATAGCAGTTGTATGTGCGCTTCTCTGTACTTGTACAGTTGCATATTTAGTAGCTTATAGAGAACTAAAACTAAATCCTGCAACTTTAATGAGACCTAAAGCTCCAAAGCAAGGAAAGCGTATATTCTTAGAAAAGATACCATTTATATGGAATAAAATGAATTTTTCATCAAAGGTAACTACAAGAAATATCTTTAGATATAAAGCTAGATTTATCATGACTGTTTTAGGAGTGGCTGGTTGTACTGCACTAATACTTGCAGCATATGGTTTAAAGGATTCTATTTCTGTAGTTGTTCCTAAACAATATGGTGAGATATTTACGTATGATACTATGATGAACTTAAAATATGAAGGTACTTTAGATGAAAAGAAAAGTCTTAAAGATTCCATTGATATAGATAAGCGTGTTAAATCATCAATGATGATTAAACAAAGCTTGATGAATGGATCAAAGGCAAATGATGATAAAGAAGTACAGATAAGATTATTTGTACCAGAATCATTAGATAAATTCAAGGACTATGTACATTTATTAGATAAGGACTCTGAAAGTAATATTGAGCTTACCGATGATAATGTGGTAATAACGGAAAAGCTAGCCAAACTTTTAAATCTTTCTGTAGGAGATACTATAACTGTAGGAGATGATGCTGGAATAACTGTTGATTTAAAAATATCTAGTATAGTAGAAAATTATGTATATAATTATGTATATTTATCTAGAAAGATGTATGAAGAAAAGTTTGGGGAAGATTTAAAGCTTAATACAGCTTTATTAAAGCTTACTGAAGATGGTAAAGCTCATGAAGATGAAGTTGCTAAGGATTGGTTAAAGAAAAATGATATTTTAGTTGTTACTTCAACTTCTTATGTAATATCAAGTTTTGAAGATATAATATCAAGTTTGAATTCAGTAGTAGTGCTTATGATTATTTGTGCAGCAGCATTAGCATTTGTTGTTTTATATAATTTAACAAATATAAATGTAGCTGAAAGAATGAGAGAAATTGCTACAATAAAGGTGTTAGGATTTACTGAAAAAGAATCTGCCAATTATGTATATAGAGAAAATATCGTTTTATCGGTAATAGGTATTGCAGTAGGATTAGTAATGGGTATTTTCCTAAGCAATTATATAGTTTCTACCATTGAAATGGATATAGTTATGTTTGGTAGATCTATTCATGGTATAAGCTTTATATATGCAGCAACATTTACTTTAGTATTTACTTTACTTGTTAATGTATCTATGTATGGAAAACTTAATAATATAAGTATGGTTGAATCTTTAAAATCAGTTGAATAATAAGAAAACGGGGCTGAATAGCTCCGTTTTATTTTGTGGCATTAGTTTGTAAAATTTTTCTAATTTGCTGATGTTGATTTAATAGGTACAACATTTAGATATTCATCACTAAATGAATTGTAGATAGCATTAATACCTTTTTCAAAATCTTCATTTTCAATACCAATTAAGATATTGATTTCACTAGAACCTTGATCAATCATTCTCACATTTATATCAGCTTGTGATAAAGCATCAAATATTTTTACAGCAACACCTTTTTTATTGGCCATGCCAGCACCAACAGTTGCAATAAGAGCCATATTAGGATGAACTACTACAGAATCTGGGTTACAAGAACGCTGAATTTCATCTACAAGAATTTCAAGCTTGTTCTTAAGTTCAGAATCTGATATGACCACGCATACTGAATCTATACCTGAAGGCATATTTTCAAAAGAAACATTATTTTGCTCAAGGATAGAAAGCACTTTTCTACAGAAACCAAGTTCTGTATTCATCATAGCTTTTTCGATAGAAATAACAGTAAAGTTTTTTTTACCAGCTATACCAGTAAGCGTTCTATTAGAGGAATTTTCCCTAGAACTTACAATAAATGTTCCACTGTCTTCAGGAGCATTGGTATTTTTTATGTTTATAGGTATTCCAACATTTCTCACAGGAAAAACAGCTTCTTCATGTAATACAGATGCCCCCATATATGATAATTCTCGTAGCTCTCTATATGTTATTTCTTTAATTTGCATGGGATGCTCAACGATTTTGGGATCTGCCATAAGAAATCCTGATACATCTGTCCAATTTTCATATAAATCAGCGTTAATATTAGCAGCCACTAATGCACCAGTGACATCGGATCCTCCTCTTGAAAAAGTAACAATATTACCTTCAGGATCAGAACCATAAAAACCAGGAATAACAGCTTTTTCAGATTTAGACAAAGCATCTTTAAGTTTAAGTTCAGTGGCCTCATTATCTAAAGTACCATATCTATTAAATTTGATAACATCTTTAGCATCTATAAAGTCTATAGCTAAATATTCAGCAAGTATTAATCCATTTAAGTATTCGCCACGACTTGCAGCATAATCTTTAGAAGCCCCATTTTCTAAATCTTCTTTTACAATATTTAAATAATCCTGGATGTTTAAATCTATATTTAATTCTTCAACTATGCTTTCATATCTTTCACTAATAAGTTTAAATACATCATCTAGAGGTATACCAGATTGTATATGACCATGGCAAAGATATAAGACATCTGTAATTTTAAAATCTTTTGAATGTCTTTTTCCAGGTGCAGATGGAACAATGAATTTTCTAGCTTCATCTGCAAAAAATATATTTTTTACTTTCTTAAACTGATTGGCATCAGATAAAGAACTTCCACCAAACTTTGTTACAATTGTTTTCATATTAATAGCCCCCAATAGAATTATTATTTGTAATAATAATATAATCTTAGAAATATTTTACATAAATATTGTGTATTTTGCAAATAATTTTATATGATTTTTACTTTGTATAAGAAAAGAACATTAGTGAAAAATAAAAAAATAATAAAAGTATGAAAAAAATGATATTAGTATAAAAATAAATTCAATATTTTAGTAGTTATTTAAAAAAATAACTTATTAATATTATAGTGATAATTAGAAGATTGTAGTTTTTCTAATGAATGTATATAATATTAATAAGAAATTGGACAAGATTAACATTTTACTGACTATGAGGACATAATTTATTGTCTTTTTTGAAAACAAAGGGGGGCATTATATGCATTATTCAAAAGAAGATATTTTAGCAATGGTAGAAGAAAATGGCGTTAAGTTTATAAGACTTCAATTTACAGATATATTAGGGACTCTTAAAAATGTGGCCATCACTGACAGACAACTTGAAAAGGCATTAAATAATCATTGTATGTTTGATGGATCATCAATTAATGGTTTTGTAAGAGTTGAAGAATCAGATATGTATTTAAGACCTGATTTAGATACATTTTTAATTTTTCCTTGGAGACCGCAACAGGGGAAAGTGGCTAGATTAATTTGCGATGTATATATGCCTGATGGAACTCCTTTTGAAGGAGATCCTAGATATATACTAAAAAAAGCAATTAATAAAGCAAAAGATATGGGATATACAATGAATGTAGGGCCAGAGTGTGAGTTCTTTTTATTTGAAGTTGATAATGATGGTAATCCAACCTTAAAAACTAATGATAAAGGAAGTTATTTTGATTTAGGACCTATAGATTTAGGTGAAAATGCCAGAAGGGATATGACTCTTGCTTTAGAAGATATGGGATTTGAAATTGAAACTTCACATCATGAAGTGGCTGCAGGACAAAATGAAATAGATTTTAAATATGCTGATGCATTAGTTACAGCAGATAATATTGCTACATTTAAATACGTAGTTAAGTCAATTGCTCAAAGACATGGGTTATATGCAACTTTCATGCCCAAACCATTACATGGAGTTAATGGATCAGGAATGCATATAAATATTTCACTGATTAAAGATGGGAAAAATGCTTTTCATAATGAAGAGGATGAATTAGGTTTAAGTTCAGTGGCATATAATTTCATAGGTGGTGTGCTTAAGCATATTAAAGAGATTTGTCCAATAACAAATCCTTTAGTAAATTCATATAAGAGATTGGTGCCGGACTATGAAGCTCCAGTATACATTGCATGGTCAGCTAAAAATAGAAGTCCACTTATAAGGGTTCCATCAGCCAGAGAAGAGGGAACTAGGATAGAACTTAGATCTCCAGATCCTAGCTCAAATCCATATCTTGTCTTAGCATGTCTTTTATTAGCAGGATTAGAAGGTATTAAATATAATTTAGAACCACCTAAATGCATTGATAAAAATATTTTTGCTCTAAATAGAGAAGAAAGAAAGAGAGAAAATATAGAAAGTTTACCTGAAAGCTTACATGAAGCAGTTGCATATATGCAAAAAAGTGATCTTGTGAAAGAAGCTTTAGGAAAAAACACCTTTGAATATTACATTAGGGCCAAGGAGGTTGAGTGGGATAATTATAGAACACAGGTACACCAGTGGGAAATAACTAGTTATCTTTCAAAATACTAGGTCATAAAGGTGGGGTATGAAATGAATGATCAAAGGGGAGTAATTGTGGCACTTCAGAATCTAGATACAGCAGAAAAAATTGGCTCACTGATAATTGAAGCAGGATACAGAGTTTTAGCTACATGCAACTCAGGGCATGATCTAATCAGAAAATGTATAGCTTTGGACCCTGAAATTGTAATTATTGGCTATAAGCTAAATGATATGACAATTTTGGATGTATATAATACATTAGCCGATAATTGTAGTTTTTTGGCAATAGTAAATGAGACATATAGATCATTTGTACAGGAACAAACAGATATATTTTGTATAACCAATCCTATTTCTAAGGGAATTTTAATAAGTTCTTTAGATTTAATATGCCAAAGTAATAAGAAAGTGTCTAAATTGAGAGAAAAAGTAAATAAATTAGAAACCACCATGGAAGAACGAAAAATAATTGAAAGAGCTAAGGGAATTTTAATGGAGCGTGAAAATTTAACGGAAAGGGAAGCCTTTAGGATTATCCAAAAAAATAGTATGGATACAGGTAGTAAGATGATTGATGTTGCAAGCAATATTATCATTCAGTACTCTTTATAAATAAATTCAAATATTTTTTAATTAAGGGTTCCTACAGGAGCCCTTAATTCTTAAATTTTTTTAAGAATTAAATTTTAATGAACTGTTGCAATTTTGTCACAAAAGAATAGTATAATTATAGTGAAATTATTTATAACTAAGTTATATAAATTAACGGGGAGAGATAAAGGGATGGAAAAATTTCTTGTTGATAGGATAGATAGAACTGTAGATAATTACAGATTAGCTAAAGAGTATTTAAAAAATGATGGTGATATATTAAATCACTTTGCATCACTGGTTTTTTCTCATTATGAAAGAGAGATACCAATAGATAGAATAAAGGAAATTAGGAAAGAAATTAAAGCTGTTACACCAAGAATGTCACCCTTTAGAGGAGATATATTATATATAATATCATTGTTGATTGCGACAACAGATAAGGATATGCAACAAGAAATAATAGAAAATATGTTTAGTGCTATGGAAAAACTTGAGGAAAATGGTTTTAGATCATGTAGCCATTTAGTGCTGACAGCATATGTTATAGGAAGATATGGCAATTCAAGGAAACAAGATGATATAGTGTACAAGCTAAAGGAATCATATATTTTATTAAAAGAAAAGTATAATAATATTACTAATGAAGATGATTATTTATTATGTGCACTATGGAGTATTAACAATATAGAAGTGGAAGTAGTAAATGATTTTATAGAAAATGTTTATGATCATGTGGCTGATTATAATATAAGAACTAAAAATGGTGTTCAAGGGCTATCAAATGCCATGATTTTAAATGGATCATCAGGTCACATGTATAGAAATATGGAATTTTTGTTACAATTACAAAAGAGAGATATAAAGATAGCCAATCAATTTTTACCTTTAGTAGGAGTGTTGTCTAACACAAATCCTAGAAGAACTGTAGATTTAGTTGAAGGTGTCATAGAAGACTTATGTGATAAGGAAGCTGAATATGAATTTTATTTAGATAAGGGCTTTAGAACAATAATTGCAGTAGTAATAGTATCTTTTTGTACTATAAGTGATAAGAGAAGATATATAGATGAACTTTTAGCCCATGGAGTAATATCTTTTATTAATAGTAAGAATAAGGGTATATTTGAAGAAGCTTTAAGTTAAGGTGGTAATAATGCATAGAATAATTTTACATGTAGATATGGATGCTTTTTTTGCTTCTGTGGAGCAGTTAGATAATCCACAGCTTAGAGGTAAGCCGGTAATAGTAGGAGGAGTAAGTGAACGGGGAGTTGTTTCAACATGTTCATATGAAGCAAGAAAGTTTGGTGTAAAATCTGCAATGCCAGTCTTTATGGCCCAGAGGTTATGTCCAAAGGGACATTTTGTTAGGGTAAGATATCATAGATATAAAGAAATATCCAATAAGATATTTGCTATTTTTAGAGAGGTGACACAGCTTGTGGAGCCTCTTTCTATTGATGAGGCATATTTAGATGTGACTAATAGCAGATTTTTAAGTGGTATGGAAGCTGCAATATATATTAAGAGTAGAGTTTTAAAGGAAATTGGTTTAACATTATCCATAGGAATATCTTATAATAAATTTTTAGCAAAATTAGCATCAGACTGGAATAAGCCTAATGGTATAAAAGTCATAGATAAGGATATGATACCAAAAATATTATTACCACTATCTATTTCTAAAATACATGGACTAGGAAAAAAATCGGTACAAAGATTAAACAATATGGGTATATATATTATTAAGGATTTATATCCATTAAATAAGGAGTTCTTTTTAGAATATTTAGGAAAGAGTGGTTTAGATATTTATGAGAGAATAAGAGGAATTGATAAGAGGATTGTGGAAGTTAATAGAGATAGAAAATCCTATGGAAGAGAAACCACATTGAAGTTTGATACTGATGAAATAGAGGAGCTAGAACCTTATATTCAGGGATTTTGTAAGGAGCTTGCGGCAATATTGGTAAGGCAGAATATCTATATAAAGACAATAACAGTAAAATATAAGACCATTGTTTTTGAGAATCATACAAGAAGCAGGACTTTAAATACATACACTAATAATTATCAGATTATTTATAAAACAGCCATGGATATTTTACATGAAGAGAAATTGGAAAACCGCATCCGCTTAATAGGAGTTACATTATCAAGTATTAGGGAAGAAGATGTACAGCAATTAACACTATTTTAATAATAAGTTTATTTACTAAAAGAAAAATAAAAAAATAAACCTCCGCTTATAAAATAATTTACTAAAAAAAAAATTTGAGAATATTAATATAGTATAGAGCTATGTAAGGAGGGACTGCTTTAGAAAAGCTTAAGGCTTTTCAAGTGGAATAGTATATGAAAAGAGAGTTAACTCCAAATGAAATTAAATTTGATATATCAATAGATAAAAATATAGAAAAGTCAAATAATGTATCAGAATATGAAGAGGCTTTTGCTAAGATAAAGAGAGCATTAAAGATTACAAAGGAAGGATACAATTTATATTTAGTAGATTCATTTTCAAAAAAGAAGCTTAAAGAGTTAATTAATTTCATTGAAGATGAATATAAGGAGTTAGAGCCACCTAAAGACATATGTTATGTAACCTTGGAAGACGAAAATAAGCCTGAAGCTATTTTTGTTGCTAATGGCAAAGGAAAAAAACTAAAGGAGACAGTTAGTAATATAAAAAAGTCGTATTTAGATGTAATAGATGACTTTTATAGCGATTCCACTAATGATGAAAAAGATTTTTTGGTGGAAGAAGTGGAAAATAAGAGGAATGATTATCTTAATGAGCTGATTAAGATGGCTAAAGATGAGGGATTTGAAGTGAAAGCCACCAGTAAAGGGTTTGCTTTTTTACCTTTAAATAATGAAGAAGAAACCATGACAGAAAAGGAATATGATAATTTAGAAGATAATCACAAGGATATAATTGTAAGCAAAGCTGGAAATCTAAAAAAGAGAGCAGAAACTATTTTAGAAGAACTGCGAGATATTGAGTTAAAGTCTATTAGGCGTTTAAAAAAACTTTATACAAAATTTTTATCCAATAAGATGGAAGAACTTAAGGATGATGCTTTGCTTGAATTTATTACTGATGATGATTCTTATGAGTATCTTGAAAGGTTATTTACATGCATTGAAGAAGATATAGTTGAGTGCTATACCATGAGTATTGAAGATGACGAAAATGAAATATATAGAATTTTAAATAAATATGATGTGAAAGTAATTGTGGATAATAGTAACAATTTTGTACCACCTGTTATTTATGAGGAAGATCCTAATTTAAATAATCTTATAGGAACTGTAGAATATGAAAATCATAATGGAATGTATGTAACCAATATATCATTAATAAGTGCAGGAGCAGTTCTAAAAGCTAATGAAGGTTGTCTTATTCTAAGACTAAATTCTTTAATAATGAATTCTCTTAGTTATTATTATCTCAAAAAGATACTGTTATCAAATAAAGTAACTATAGATTCAAATAAGAATCTTGTGGAATTCATAAATATAAATGGTTTAAAGCCAAAGCCTATTCCAATAAAAGTTAAAGTTATATTGATAGGCGATTATGATTCATATGATATATTGTATAATTCAGATGAAGATTTTAGAAAATTATTTCCTCTAAGAACGGAAATTCCAGATATAGTTGAAATAACTGAAGGATCAATTAATACATTAAAAGATAGAATAAATCAGAAGGTGAAACAAGAAGAAATCTTGAAAATTAATGAAGATGCAGTTAGTGAGATAATAAAGTATTTATGTAGAAAGGCTAGTAGCAGAGAGAATATTTTAATAGAAGATTATACTCTAGATAAGCTTTTGCAACTTACAGATATATATGTAAAAGAAAAAGGTGATTATGTTATTACCAAGGAAGATGTAATGAAGATTGCTTACGAAGAAGAATTTATTGAAAAAGAATTTATTAAGATGTATAAGAAGGGGAAAATACTTATAACCTTAACTGGTGAAAAAGTTGGTTCAGTTAATGGACTTGCTGTATTGGATACCGGTTACTATTCTTTTGGTAGACCAATTCGGATAACTTGTGTGGCATATAGGGGTACTGGTCGTATTGTAGATATACAAAAGGAAAGTAATTTAAGTGGCAAAATTCATGAAAAATCCATCAGCATACTTCGTGGATTATTAAGCAGTTTATTAAATGCTTATGAGAGCATTCCAGTTGATTTTCACGTAAGCTTTGAACAGACTTATGGCATAGTGGATGGAGATAGTGCATCAATAGCAGAAATAATTACTTTATTATCAGCATTATCTAAATATAAGGTAAAGCAAAATATAGCTGTAACAGGATCTGTAAATCAATTTGGAGAAGTACAGGCTATTGGAGGCGTTAGCGAAAAGATAGAGGGATTCTATAAGGTGTGTAAAATAATGGATACTATAGAAAATAAGGGAGTTTTAATTCCTGCTTCCAATAGAGATGAACTTATTATCTTGCCAGAAGTTGAAGAAGCTATAATTAATAATAAATTCCACATATACACAATGGAAAATTTAAATGATGCAATAGAAGTTTTAATGCTTGATGAAGGACAAACTTTAGAAATGTTTTATGAAGATATAAAGAAGGAACTTAAAAAGTATAGTGCTAAATAAAATAAGGATAGAACCTATATGGAAACTAATTATGATAGTTTTATTATAAGGTTCTATTTTTATTTTTTATTTACATTGACTACAAAACAGAAAATATGTTAAATTAAACTTATGGTAAAAAAAGTAAATAAAAGAAGGGGAGGATACTCTATTCGTTAGAGCAGTACAATATGGATATAAAATTTTCAAATGTAGACGGATTTTTAATTATTGAGCTAATTGGAGAACTGGATCATCATAGTGCAGAAGAGGTAAGGGTTAAGATAGATGATAGAATTGATAGAGATAATATTAAGAAAGTTATATTAAATTTCAGAAATGTAACCTTTATGGATAGTTCTGGAATTGGTGTAGTTATAGGAAGATATAGAAAGCTCAAAAATAAAGCTGGACATATATCAGTGGTAGAAATAAATAAAAGAGTCGATAAAGTTTTTGCTTTATCTGGATTATATAAGATCATTAAAGCGTATAAAAATGTCCAGGAAGCTATGGAAAGTATGTAATGGAGGGAAATATAATGTTAGATAATAAGATAAGTATAGAATTTCAAAGTTTATCACAAAATGAAGGTTTTGCCAGAGTTGCTATATCTGCATTTATAGCACAACTTGATCCAACTATAGATGAAATGGCAGATGTGAAGACAGCAGTATCAGAAGCTGTTACAAATTCTATAATTCATGGTTATGAAAATAAAAAAGATGGAATAATACGAATAGAAGCTTGTATTTCTGGAAATAATGTAATTATAAAGGTAATAGACTATGGCAAAGGTATAATCGATGTTGAAAAGGTAATGGAACCATTATATACATCAAGGCCAGATTTAGAAAGGTCAGGTATGGGATTTACAGTGATGGATACTTTTATGGATACTTTACAAGTTACTAGTGAAGAAGGAAAAGGAACAACAGTTATTATGTCAAAAAAATTTAATTAAAATGGTTAGGGAAGGTATTATGAATAGTAAAGGTTTAAAAAATGAATATAGTTATTCAAGTAATTCGGAACTATTACCACTTGCGAAAGCAGGTGATATAGAAGCTATGAATAAATTAATAGAAATAAATCTTCCGTTGGTATCATCAATAAGCAAAAAGTTTATTAATAGAGGATACGATTATGAAGATATATTTCAAATAGGATCCATAGGATTGGTAAAAGCAATAAAGAATTTTGATGTAAAATTTAATGTTAAGTTTTCCACATATGCAGTCCCTATGATTATGGGGGAAATAAAAAGATTTTTAAGAGATGATGGAATAATTAAAGTTAGCAGAAATGTCAAAAACATTGCAAGAAAAATACATTTTGATAGGGAAGCGTTGTCTAAAGAGTTAAATCGTGAGCCTACGATTGAAGAATTATCACAGTATTCAGGGTTTAATAAAGAAGATATAGTACTTGCTATGGAATCTTCAGCAAATCTTCAGTATCTATATGATACTATTCATCAAGATGATGGATCACCAGTGTTGTTAATAGACAAGATAAGTGAAGTTAATATTGAAGACAATAGTGTGGTAGATAGAATTGCTTTAAAAGATGTACTTCAAAACTTAGATAGCAAATCAAGACAAATTATTATGCTTCGCTATTTTAAAGATAAGACGCAGGTGCAAGTGGCTAAGATGCTTGGAATAAGTCAGGTTCAAGTATCGAGAATCGAAAAGAAAGTGCTCTTAGAAATGAGGAAACAATTAGAAGAATTATAGTAAACGAAAGAAGGATAAAAATGAATACGATTTATTAATGAGCAGTTATAACAATTTTAATGTTGTAGCTGTTTTTTTATTAGGATAACATTTAAAAAATAATAATTAGTAAGAGAAATTTATAAGTGATATATATAATTTAATAATTGGGAATACTAAATTCAAATTAGTAAGGAGGGTAAATATGAGCAGAGTTTCTAAAAAAGAGGAAGCTATTAAAGCTAAATATGATAAGCTAAGTCAAGAGGCCAAGCCAAAACCAAAATACATAAAGAATGTTATAATGGCTTTTCTTGTTGGTGGAGCTATATGTACCATTGGGCAAGGAATATTTGAATTGTTAAAGGCTTTTGGTATTTCTGAATATGATGCAAAGATATGGCTTCCAATAATAATGGTTTTTTTAGGGGCATTATTAACTGGGATTGGTGTATATGATAAAATTGCTAATTTTGCAGGGGCAGGAACGGTAGTACCTATAACAGGATTTGCTAATGCTGTGGTATCACCAGCTATTGAATTTAAAAAAGAAGGGTTTGTTTTTGGTGTAGCAGCAAAGATGTTTACCATAGCAGGACCAGTACTTGTATATGGTATTGGCTCATCTGTAATCATAGGTATAATTTATTATTTGCTACTTTATTATTCAATACTATAAGAGAAGGGAGTCTATGGAATGGAGAATGATTTGAAAAAAATAGGTAATCAGACCATTAAATTAAATAGTAATCCTAAAATTATTTCAACTTATTCAATAGTAGGGCCTAAAGAAGGGCAGGGACCATTAGGTGAATATTTTCATGAAGTCATAAGTGATGATACTTTAGGTAAAGATAGTTTTGAAAAAGCAGAGTCAGAAATGATGTATACAGCTATAAAGGGGGCAATTAATAATGCAAATATAAAAGAAGAGGATATTGATTATTTATTTGCAGGAGACTTATTAAATCAAATAACTTCATCAGGATATGCTGCTAGAGATTTAAATATACCTTTTTTTGGACTTTATGGAGCATGTTCAACTATGTCAGAATCTTTGAGTATGGCAGCTTTATTCATAGATGGAAGTTTTGCTAAGTATGTAGTAGCTAGCACTTCATCTCATTTTAGTTCAGCTGAGAGACAGTTTAGATTTCCATTAGAATATGGCTCTCAAAGGGCACCAACAGCTCAATGGACTGTAACAGGCTCAGGCGCTATGGTGCTTTCTAAAGAAGGAGATTTTCCTATGGTTACATACATAACAACAGGTATAGTAAAGGATTATGGTGAAAAAGATGCTAATAATATGGGGGCGGCTATGGCTCCAGCAGCTGTGGATACATTATATAATCACTTTAAAGATACAGGTAGAACTCCAGATTATTACGATATAATAGCTACTGGTGATTTAGGGAAGATAGGGAAAAAGATGACTTTAGAGATGTTAAAGGAATATGGCTATGATTTATCAAAAAATTATGTTGATTGTGGAGATATAATTTTTGATAATGAAACTCAAAATACTTGCTCAGGTGGAAGTGGATGTGGATGTTCAGCTGTAGTAATGTGTGGATATTTTTATAAGCGGCTTATGAAAAAAGAAATAAAGAAGCTACTTTTAATTTCAACTGGAGCGCTTATGAGTCCTACTAGTACTTTACAAGGTGAAAGCATTCCAGGGATAGCTCATGCAGTAGCCATTGAATATGAATAATATTTTTGAAGGGAAATGTAAAAAATGGAATATGTTAGTGCGTTTATAGTAGGTGGATTAATTTGTGTTGCTGGACAAATATTGATGGATACAACTAAGCTAACTCCAGCTAGAATCCTAGTTATATTTGTTACAGTAGGTGCTGTACTTGGAGCCTTTGGCATATATGATAAATTAGTAGATATAGGAGGGGCAGGAGCAACAATACCTCTTCCAAGCTTTGGTAACAGTCTAGCTAAAGCTGCAATACAAGCAGTACAGGAAGATGGATTGTTAGGTGCTTTTACTGGTGGTATTAAAGGTGCTGCTGGTGGAATAACGGCAGCGATATTTTTTGGTTATCTAATGGCATGTTTATTTAATCCTAAGACAAAAGAATAGTTTGATAAAAAAATTAATATACTTTAAAAAAATATTAAAACCGTTTATAATTACTTTTATAAACGGTTATTATTTTAAAAGGAGTGTAACATTTGAAAGAATATTATCAGAAAAGCTGGACAAGAGTTGTAGAGCTTTTAGGCAGTAATGTATATAAGGGGTTAATGGAGTATGATTGTATCGTAAGAAGAGAACAATATGGAGACAATAAAGTAATTATTCCTAATAGAAAAAGTATAGGACGTTCATTATTAGAGAAATTATTTAGTTTAAGTAGTTTTATATATTTATTTGTAATTATATTGTTTATAGTGAGTAAACAATACATATTTTTATTAATAGAATTAATAGCATTTTCATTAAGTATAATACATACTTGGTGGTATAGTTTAAAGAATAAAAAAAATATTGAAATGCTAGGTAATCTTAATACTAGTGATGTAACAGTTTTAAGAGAAGGTGTTGAAAGAATAGTTTCAGCAGAAGACCTAGTTATAGGAGATATAGTTTTATTTAAGGAAAACTCTTTTATTTCAGCAGATTTACGAATAATATCAGCAGAAAATTTAAAAGTTAATGAAAGAAATATAACAGGTGATAAGGTATTAAAAGATAAATATGAAGCTATGCTTGATAATAATGTTGCTTCATTAAGTGATATAAGTAACATACTATTTAGAGGAAGTATTATAAAATCTGGAAGTGGAACTGGTATAGTTATAGCTACAGGAATGAATACACATTTAGGAAAATTATTATCAGCTTTAGATAGATATGATTTAAAGAAAAATTTAGGTTTTAAAGAAATAGACGGAATTATAAGTAAAATAAATATTATAGGAATATTAATTTCTGTTATATTGTTTTTTGTGGTTCCAGGGAAGGTATATATTAAAAAAGAGATTTTATTAGATTGTTTATTTATATCAACAGCATTTATATATCCACTTATCTATTATATATATGATAAAATTATATCTAAAGAATTAGAAAAAGATAATATTTATGTAAATAATATTTTTACGTTAAAAGATAGTGATATAGTTAAGGTGATTTTTGTTGAAAAGTTTGGTTCTATAACAGAAGATACAGCTGAAGTTGAAAAAATATTTTACAATGAAACTTCTTTTTTAGCAAAAGATTTAGATAAAGGAAATAGTGATTTGTTAAGAATGATTGGTATTTGTTGTACAACAAGCAATATTTATCATGAAACAAAAGATGAAGAGGATATTTTTGGAGAGGCATATATAAGATTTTGTGAAAAATATGATTTTGATAAAGATAAAATTGCTAGGGAAAATAGATTTAAATTTAGAACAGAAGTTAATTCAACAAATAGTATAAAAACTACTGTAACTAAAAATTCTAGAGGATTTAGAGCTACATCTAGAGGTAGTCTTGATAAAATACTTTCTAAATGTACAAATATATTAATTAATGGTGTAGAATACCCATTAACAGAAGAAGAAATAAATAAGATAAAGCTTGCTGATTTATGTTTTTCAAGGGAAGGACTAATTACTGAAGCAATGGCTTATAGAAGATTTAACTATGAACCATCAAAAGAAGAAAATATAGAAAGCAATATGGTTCTTGTAGGATTATTTGGACTTAAAAATTCTATAGTTGAAGATGTTAAAGAAGATATAGAAAGTCTTTTTGATGATGGAATATTACCATTATTATTTTGTGAAGACAATAAGATAAGTGCAGAAATATTAGGAAGAAATATAGGTCTTATATCATCATCTAAGGAAGTTACTTCTGGTGTGGAGTTAAGCCATATGTCTGAAGAAGAATTTTATAAAACAGTATCAAAAGCAAGAATATTTTGTAGACTTAAGCCTGATCAGAAGTTGAAGATTGTAAATGCTTTTTATAACGATGGCTTTAAGGTTGCTGTGGAAGGTGAAACCTTAGGAGATTTATCATTGATATCTATGTCAAATATAGGCATAGGAAAAGCAAAAGCATCCAAAATATTAAAGCATATATGTGATATATATACTGAAAAAAGTTCTATTAAAGCATTATTACACCTTAAGAGAAAGGATAAGGAAGTAAGAAAGTCAATTGAATATGCTAATAGTATATATATGCAATTTATTTTATCTCAAATATTTATGATGTATGCTTATTATTTTATTGACGATAAGATATTATTTAAAAATAGTAGCATTATTTCTTTAAATTTATTACTAATACCAATGGTTCTATTAGCTTTAAATAATTTATCAATAAATAATATAGAAAATAAACATAGTTTGTTAAATGCAGTTATATATAATGTAGTGACAATAGTAGCTATATTAGCAATGAAAGAAAATATTGAAATTGTGGTATTTTTAATAATGTGTATAAATTTTCTTACTTATTTGTATAGAAATCAATTTAAAAATATATATGAATATAAAAATATTATATATACAGCTTTATATATAATTATTGTAATAATAGGAACAATATTTCTTTATAAGAAGGAAGTATTAATAAATATATTTACAATAAGTATTATATTAATATCCTTTTTAGTATACGTAACAATGATTTGGTTTTCTAAAAAATGGCAATAATTTAATTGAGGTGTTGTCATGAGTAAAGAAAGTGGTGTTTATTATAATAATCCGTTATTATACATATTTATAGTGTTTATATTGGCATCATTTACATATGAAATTTATTATTATAATAAGCTGGCAGCAATTCTCATTGCAGCTAGCTTGTTTTTTTTAATAACTTTTAATACTGAAAGATATCTTAAAATATTTTTACTGATAATTCTTATAATTGCACTTATGAATAATGTTTTTTATTATAATTATACCCCAAAAGCTAACGAAGAAATTAGAGTAGTTTCACTAAAATATAATAGGGGAATTGGAGAGATAAAGGGGAGAAAAGTAAATATATCTATAGAAGCTTCAGAAGAAATTGTAGGTAGTAAAATTTACGCAAAAGGAAATTTTAATAGAAATCTTAATATTTCTAAAGGTATAATAGGGGATTTTACAATAATTAAATATGAGAAGAGAAAAAAGTATCTAACTTTATATTTGTACGACTTAAGAAAGGATTTATATGATAAAATTCAAAGTAAATTAGGGGCAAGGAAAGCAGGAATAATTTCCTCAGTGGCTTATGGATATGATGATAATATTGAGAGCTATGATAGAGAAAAGATGAAGTATTATGGAATATCCCATGCCATATGTGTTTCGGGATTGCATATTACAATGGTATATTCTATTGTACTGTTATTTGGATCTAATTTATTAGGAATGATTGTTTCTTTTTTTTATATGTTATTTTCAGGTACTAAGGAAGCAGCTATAAGGGCATATATAATGATTGTTATATCTAACTTAGCTTTAAAGCTTAAACGTCAGTATAATATGATGGCTGCCTTATCATTAGCTGGAATAGTAATATTAATAGTTAAACCTTATTGTTTGTTTAGTATTGGATTTATATTGTCTTTTGTAAACATTATTGGAATTAATTTTTTTAATAAGAAGATTAATAGGGTATTTTATAAGATTCCTTCTAAAATACGGCAAGTAGTTGCTATAACTCTATCAACACAAATTTTTATTTTACCAATAACAATGATGTATTTTAATGAATTTTGTGCTAATTCAATCATAGGAAATCTACTAATTATACCTTTTATTAACATAATAATAGTATTAGGTAATTTACTAATATTATTTTTAAAGATTCCAATGGTTTTTAATTATATTTTATTTGTTAGTAAATATATTATAATTTTAATGGATAATATTATGAATTTTTTTGATAAAATCACAATTGATATATTTTATATATATTATGGAGCTGCTTATTTTTATATTGCTATGCTCATAACATATTATTTTTATAAAAAGGGATATAAGCGATTTATATATTACCCAATTATAGTATTTATCTATGTGTCTATTATAGTTTATAGTCCTATAGTTAATATTAAGTATTATAATGAAGGAGCAATAGTAATAAGTTTTAAGGGGAAAAGGACATTTATTCAATATAATGAAGATGCGAATAATGATAAGTTAGAAAAGATAACCCTATCTAAAGAAAGGTTAGATAATAATTTTAAAAAGTTTTTAATAAAAGATGGGGTTTATATAAAGCCAAGTGGAGAAAATTATATAATAAAGACAGAGAAAGAACAGTGTCTACTTAAAGTTAATTATGATAAAATAAATTATAATTATGAAATAATTGATTTTACAAAAGGTGACATTAAAGATGTATGGATAGTAAAGGATATTATAATATCAAGAAGATAGGAGTGTAATAATTTATTGATTAATATAGATGGTTTTGAAAGCGAGTTAAAAAAGGGTGACATAGGATCGGGATATGTTTTTTGTGGTTTAGATGAAGAACTTATAAAAGAAAATATTAATATTCTTGTAAAGAAGTTAGTACCTGATGAATTTATGACTTTAAATTATGAAAGACTAGATGGATTAACTACTACTTTTAATGATATAGAAAATGCATGTGAAACTATGCCTTTTTTTGGTGAGAAAAAAGTAATTGTTGTATATAGAGCTAACTTTTTAAAGGATAAAACTGATAAAGAGGGAGCAAAATTATATTCAGAAATTTCTGAGTATGTAAAAAATCTTCCACCTTATGCAGTGCTAATAATGTATTATTTATTTAATGATAAAAGAGATACTCCTAAAAAAAATAAAAAGTTAGGAACTCTTGATAAATATATTAAGGTAGTTCATTGTGATAAACTAAAGAAGGATAAATATTATAAAAAAATAGAAGATATATTTAAGGAAAATGGAAAAAATATAGGCAAAATACAAGTAAGATATTTTGGGGAAAAGGTACAAAATAATTTTGATATAATAAAAAGCGAAATAGATAAATTATGTGCCTATACATATGGTAGGGAAATTGAAAAAGAAGATATAGATAAGCTTATTGCCAATAAAAGTGAAGATGATATTTTTGATCTAGTAGAGTATATTTCTAATAAGAAGGTTGATAGGGCTTTAGATTTGCTAGATGATTTATTATTTAAGGCAGATCAACATATTCTTATAATAACTACCATTGAAAATCATTTTAAAAGGTTATATGAAATTAAAATTTATATGAGCAAAGGAAAGAGAGTAGATTATTTTATGAGCAAGTATAGGTTACCACAATTTGTTTGTGAAAAGCTTATGAATCAAGCTAATAAATTTTCACTGAAGCAATTAGGTCAATTTATTAGAATATGTGTTGATACAGAAAATAAGTTAAAGTCATCCACAGGAGATAAATCTACAGAAATGGAGCTTATGCTATTTAAGACTTTCTTGGCTAAGTAAGATATAGAGAAAAAGTGTTTTATAATGAATACTACATAAAAAATCACCTTTTTTATATAAAGGTGATTTTTTATGTAAATAAATAGTCGGTGATTAAAAACCACCGACTCCTTATTGATTACGCCATAGCGTTTAATTTCGCAGCTAATCTTGACTTCTTTCTAGCAGCCATGTTCTTGTGAACAACACCTTTTTGAGCAGCCATGTCTAAAGACTTAGATGCTTTAACGAATGAAGTTTTAGCTTCTTCAGCGTTGTTAGCAGTTACTGCAGCTTCAAAGTTCTTTATAGCAGTTTTTAAAGCTGATTTTATCATTCTGTTTTGAGCAGTTTTAGTTTCAGTAACTTTAATTCTCTTCTTTGCTGATTTTATGTTTGCCATTCAATTCACCCCCTTAAATTTTTATAGGGCCTCTTGCAGTTTTTGGGGAAATCTGCGTACGAGTTCATTTTCAACAAATCATATTATATCATTGAAAGTTTAGAAGTTCAAGTATGAAATTAAAAGTAATTTGGGAAAATAATTTTGTAGTTGTGAAAAAAGGTAAAAATAGGAGGGAAAATAATGATAAGTATACGTACAGATTTAGCCATAGAAGCAAAGCAAGCATATACTGAGGAAAATAAGAGAGAACTTGACGGAGTTAGGGTAGATGAGGAGAATGATGGAGATATAAAGGTTACTACAGTAACTATAGAAAGTGATGAAGCCGGAAAGGAATTAGGAAAACCAAAAGGGCATTATATTACCATAGATTTTCCGGAATTTACAAGTTATGATGGTGAATGTATGAATGAGTTATCTATGGTGGTAGGAAAAGTCCTTAAGAGATTGGCAGATGTTACTGAAGAAAAATTAGTGCTTGTAGTGGGACTTGGAAATTGGAATGTAACTCCTGATGCTTTAGGACCTAAGGTAGTTGAAAAGATAATGGTAACAAGACATATAAAGCAGATTATGCCTGATGCTTTAGAAAGTCATGTAAGGTCAGTTTGTGCATTGGAACCAGGAGTACTAGGCATAACAGGAATTGAAACTGGAGAGATTGTTAAAGCGGTAGTTGAAAAAGTTAAGCCAGATTTAGTTATATGTATTGATGCTTTAGGCTCAAGAAAGTTAGACCGTGTCAATAGAACTATTCAAATAGGAGATACAGGGATTTCTCCAGGAGCAGGTGTTGGAAATAACAGAATGCAAATTAATGAAAAGAGTTTAGGAGTAAAAGTATTAGCTGTAGGAGTACCTACTGTTGTAGATGCTGCTACTATAGCTAATGATACTATTGATATGGTGCTTGATGACCTTGTAGGAAAAGTTGAAAGGGGAAAGGAATTTTATTCTATGTTACAAAAAGTTGATAAAAATGAAAAGCAAATGCTTATAAGAGAAATATTAACTCCTTTTGTAGGAGAATTGATTGTAACACCTAAAGATATAGATACTATTATTGAATCACTTGCCAAGATAATAGCTGATGGAATAAATATAGCAGTGCAACCAGAAATGGAAATGGAGGAAATAAATAAATTTTTAAATTAAAATAAGAAAAATATTTAACAGTATAATTTGTAATAAGTATGTCACTTAAACATATAAATGTATAAGTGAGGTGAATTATGAATGAGTTATGTTTTTCATGGAGGTGAAAATAAAAGAGGACGGAATAGGATAAGCATTGATATAGTGGTTATATTGATTATAGTAGTATTTTTTTGTATAAGATGCATAGTGGTATTAAATAATTATCGGGAAAGGGGAGCATATGCGTATGTTCAGTTATTGAATTACTGCATGCCAGTGGTGGAGGAGTTAAATTATGATGCCAGTGATTATGCGGAAAATAATTTAAGTATAAAAAATGTTATCTTACAATCATTAGGACTATATAATCTAAGATTTGAGGATATTGTAAGTAATGAATTGACAGTGTTTGCACAAATAAATAGAACTATTACAGGAGCAGTGGCTAATAATAACAGTGGTATACAGCCATATGAAATTAACTCCAATAGTGTTGCCATGATTACAGAAGAAGAAAATGAAGCTATAGCTAAAGAAAGTCCTGCATATGATGAAAGTTTAAAGAAAACATTAGACGAAGCTAATCCAGAGGTGCTTATATATCATACTCACACCCATGAAAGTTATTATGATGGTGGAAATGTAGACGAAGGATATAATTATAATACAGATAATAATGATTATAATGTAGTTGGTGTTGGAGATGTTCTTGCTAAGGAATTACAAGATGGCTATGGCATAGCGGTAATTCATGATAAGACAATACACGATACTTCATATAATGATTGCTATGGAAGGTCTAATGAAACAGTAAGCTCTTATTTAAATCAGTATGGAGATTTTAAGCTTATTATAGATCTACATAGGGATTCAAACAGTAATAGGCAGGCTGTTACAGCAGAGATTAATGGTGAAACAGTTGCTAAGGTAATGTTTGTAGTAGCTGGGAACAGTAGCAATTATTCAAGTAATACCCAGCTTGATAATAAGCTTATAGAAATTATTAATAGATTATTTCCAAGCCTTCTTAGAAGTACTAATATTTTTGTTTATGATTCTGGTATAAACGCTTTTAATTTGAATTTAAGCAATAATATATTGCTTTTAGAGGATGGATCAATAGCAAATACTGCTATAGAAGCAAAGTTATCAGCTAAATATATAGCTAGGGTAATAGCAGAGTATATAAAAAATTATACTTAATTGAATAAAGAATTTAAAATATGTGCATCCTTTACAATGTTAAAACGCTATAATTGCGTAAAAAATAAGGGGTGCATTTTTATGCTTAAGAAGGGAATTGTTCATATAATTCTTTTTAGTATGGTTATAGTAGGATGTATTATAGTCAATATCAAAAATACAGAAGCATTATCTCCATTTGGCAATACACTTAATAATTATCAAATAATCACTGAGGAATTTGGCGAAGATTTTTCAGAGTTTATAAAAGATAATGCCAATATAAAGATATATTTAGATAAAGGAGAGGATACTGTACAGGTTCAAATTGGAAATAAGAAAATAAAGTTAACTAAAAATAATATATTTATAGCAAAAATTAAATCAATAGGAAGTTTTTTTATTAAGCAAATTTCTAAAATAGAGAATACTTTAGGGAAAATAACAAAAAATACAAAAGAGAATGAAAAAACTAAAAGTAAAATTGACATAATTGTTGATGATTTCATAGAATGGTTAGAACAACAAAATTAAAAATATAGATTAATTTGTTAATTAACCAAGAATCTTGACACTGACAGGATAATTTATGATATAATTTACTCTGATTTAAT
Source organism: Clostridium sp. CAG:265 (assembly GCF_000436575.1). Classification (NCBI taxonomy): domain Bacteria; kingdom Bacillati; phylum Bacillota; class Clostridia; order Eubacteriales; family Clostridiaceae; genus Clostridium; species Clostridium sp. CAG:265. Next base: position 4,957 of record NZ_FR886627.1, on the reverse strand, counting down.
ATAATGGGGGTGAAGAAACTACTAATTTTAGTAGTTATTATATATGGCAAGCAATAGACAATCAAAAATTAGAAATTTTTCAATTGTAGCACATATTGACCATGGTAAGTCAACATTAGCAGATAGATTATTAGAAAAGACAGGAACTCTTACTCAAAGGGAAATGGAAGAACAAGTTCTTGACAATATGGAGCTTGAAAGGGAAAGAGGAATTACTATAAAATCTCAAGCTGCAAGACTTATCTATAAAAGAGAAGATGGAGAAGAATATATCTTAAATCTAATAGATACTCCAGGGCACGTAGACTTCACATATGAAGTTTCAAGAAGCTTAGCAGCTTGTGAAGGAGCTATCTTAGTTGTTGATGCAGCTCAAGGTATAGAAGCTCAAACATTAGCTAACTGCTATTTAGCATTAGATAATGATTTAGAAATAGCACCGGTAATAAATAAGATTGATTTACCATCAGCTAGACCTGATGAAGTTAAGCAAGAAATTGAAGATGTTATTGGAATTGAAGCAGAGGATGCTCCGATGATTTCTGCTAAGACAGGATTAAATGTAGAAGATGTTTTGGAAACAATTGTAGAAAAAATTCCAGCACCAAATGGTGATGAAGATGCTCCATTAAAGGCACTTATTTTTGATTCATACTATGATAGTTATAAAGGTGTTGTATGTTATGTAAGAATAATAGATGGTAAAGTTAAACCAGGAACAAAAGTAAAGCTTATGGCAACAAATAAGGTATATGATATAACTGAAGTAGGAGTATTTACACCTAAGTTAATGCCTATAAGTGAATTAAGTGCAGGAGATGTAGGATATATAACAGCATCTATAAAAAATGTAGCAGATGCCAGAGTTGGGGATACAGTAACAGAAGCAAATCGTCCAACAGCAGAAGCTCTTCCGGGATATAAGAAAGCTGTACCAATGGTTTACTCTGGTATATATCCAGTAGATGGTGCTAAGTATGATGAATTAAAGGAAGCATTAGAAAAGTTACAAATTAATGATGCTGCTTTAGATTTTGAACCTGAAACATCTATAGCATTAGGTTTTGGATTTAGATGTGGATTTTTAGGACTTCTTCATATGGAAATAATCCAAGAAAGAATTGAAAGAGAATTTAATTTAGATATTATTACAACAGCTCCATCAGTTGTTTATAAGGTTACTAAAACTAATGGAGAAACAATTGAGCTTACTAACCCAACTAATCTTCCTGAACCGACAGAGATAGATTATATGGAAGAACCAATTGTTAAGGCATCAATTATTGCGCCAACAGATTATGTAGGTGCTATAATGGATTTATGTCAAGAAAGAAGAGGAATTTATATAGATATGGAATATCTTGAAACAACAAGAGTTGCTATTAACTATGAAATTCCTTTAAATGAAATAGTATATGATTTCTTCGATACATTAAAATCAAGAACAAGAGGATATGCTTCATTTGATTATGAATTTAAAGGATATACTACTACTGAACTTGTTAAGCTTGATATATTATTAAATGGAGATGTTGTTGATGCATTATCAATGATAGTTCCTAAAGAAAGAGCTTACCATAAAGGTAGAGGAATTGCTGAAAAGCTAAAAGAAATAATTCCAAGACAAATGTTTGAAGTTCCAATACAAGCAGCAGTTGGATCTAAAGTTATAGCCAGAGAAACTGTTAAAGCTATGAGAAAAGACGTTCTTGCTAAATGTTATGGTGGGGATATTTCAAGAAAGAAGAAACTTTTAGAAAAGCAAAAAGAAGGAAAGAAGAGAATGAGACAAGTTGGATCTGTAGAAGTACCACAAGAAGCATTCATGGCAGTGCTAAAAGTAGACTAATGAAAAAGCTAGAAACTTTAGGGTTTCTAGCTTTTTTAAACCCTTAGGAAATTATAAAATTTTTAGCTTTTTTTTAGAAGCTTTTGGTGGGATAATAAAAAATTGGAGGAATGAGTATGAAGGAAATAAGTTTATATATACATATACCATTTTGCAAGCAGAAGTGTTTTTATTGTGATTTTCCATCTTTTGCAGGAAAGGAGAGGTATAGGGAAGCTTATATAGAAGCTTTATGTAAAGAGATATTAAATAAGTGTCAGCAATATAAGATAAAAAGTATATTTATTGGAGGAGGAACTCCATCATATTTAGAAGTACATGAAATTAAAAAGCTTCTTGAAACAGTAAATAAGCTTCAGCTTGTAGATGATATGGAGTTTACCATGGAATGTAACCCAGGTACAGTTAATGAGGAAAAACTTATTGCCATGAAAGATGGTGGAATAAATAGAATAAGCTTTGGTTTACAGTCATGTAATAATGAACTCCTTAAAATAATAGGAAGAATACATACTTATGAAGAATTTGTAGATAATTATAAATTAGCTAGAAAACTGGGTTTTAATAATATAAACGTAGATCTTATGTATGGTCTGCCAAATTTAACAGTGGATTTATGGAAGGATACCCTTGCAAAGATTTGTAATTTAAAGCCAGAGCATATATCAGCATATAGCCTTATCATAGAAGAAGGAACTGCTTTTTATACATTGCATATGAAGGATAAATTAAATTTACCATCTGAAGAAGAGGAAAGAGAAATGGATAAACTAACAAAAGATCTACTTGGTAGTGGTGGTTATAATCAGTATGAAATATCTAACTATAGCTTAGAAGGAAGAGAATGTGAACATAATAAAGTTTATTGGAAACTTAAAGAATATATAGGAGTGGGTTCGTCATCTAGTTCGTATATAGATGGCTTTAGGGTTGTTAATAATCCAGATGTAAAAAGTTATATTGAAAAAATACAAAAAAATGAAAGTGTTGAAATTGATAGATATAAAAATACCATTAAAGATGAAATTGAAGAATATATGTTTATGGGATTAAGACTTAATGAAGGTATAAGTAAAATGGAATTTAAGCAAAAGTTTAACACTGATATAGACAGTATATATGGAAATATAATAGAGAAGAATATTAAAAGAGGTCTTCTTGAGCTAAAAGATGATAAATTATCTTTGACGGTAAAAGGAATAAGCTTAGCAAATGAGGCTATGTCAGACTTTATATTAGAAAAATAGATTGAATAGAAAATAAGAGTAATTTAAAGAAAAAAAGAGAAAAAATCACACTATTTTAAATAGTAAATAATAGGTGGCAGAATATGAGAAAATATGAAATTGACAAAAAAAGCGAATAAGAATATATTGATATTGTAGTCATTAGCACTCGGTGTTAGTGAGTGCTAACAATAGGGGTGATGAGATTGGCTATTGATGATAGAAAAATTAGAATACTCCAAGCCATTATAAACGACTATATTGTGACAGGTGAACCTGTTGGATCAAGAACAATAGCTAAAAAATACGACTTAGGTATAGGATCTGCCACTATTAGGAATGAAATGGCCGACTTAGAGGAGATGGGATATTTAGAGCAGCCTCATACATCTGCAGGCAGAATCCCCTCCAGTAAAGGCTATAGATTATATGTAGATCAATTGATGCAGAGGGAACAGCTTACAAGAGAAGAAGAGCTTAGAATTAAGGAATATATCATTAATTCAGCTATGTATGAAGTGGATAAGGTATTAAAAGAAGCATGTGTGCTATTATCAGAGTTAACTAATTTAACTTGTATAGTGGAAACTCCTTCTATGAAAAGAAGCAGGATAGTATCGATGCAGCTTATAGGTATTGATAAGTCCAATATAGTAGCTGTAATAGTTACAGATAGTGGAGTTATAAAAAACCATAGAATAAGAGTATCACATATGCCTATGGAAAGTGAATTAGATAGAATCAATGAAGTTCTTAATATTAAGTTAAAAAACCTAACAATAGATGCAATAAATCTACAGGTGATTAATGAAATAAAGGAAGAACTTAAGGGATTTGATGATTTATTTAATGCAATACTTCCAGCTCTATATAAGAGTTTAAATGAAAGTACAAAATCAGATTTATTAGTTGAAGGAACTACCAATCTTTTCAATTATGCAGAATATAACGATATTGAAAAAGTCAAAGATATGCTTCAACTTATAAGTAATAAAGATTGTGTTATTGAATTATTAGAGCCAAGTGGTGATATTACCATAAAGATTGGTGATGAAAATTATATTCCAGAAGCAAAAGATTGTTCTGTAATAACAGCAGAATATTGTTTAGGTGGAAGACCAATTGGTAATATAGGTTTAATTGGACCACAGAGAATTAATTATTCAAAAGTAATTTCAATAATGGCTCAAGTAATAAAAGAACTAAATAAAAGTTTAAGAAATCAGAGTCTTGAGTAGTGTGAGAAGAGGTGTATTGAATGGAAGAAAATAAAGATTTAAATGAAGAAATCATTGATGAAGCAGAAGCTACAACAGAAAGTACTGAAGAGGTTAATGAGGCTGAAAACAATGAAGAAACTGATTTAGCTTTAGTTAAAAAGTTAAAAGAAGAAAATGATAAACTTTCAAAAGAAGTTGAAGCATTTAAAGATAGATTATTAAGGGTTACAGCCGAATATGAAAACTTTAGAAAGAGAACTGCCAAAGAAAAGGAAGGAATATATGCAGATGCATGTGCAGATGTATTAAAAGAAGTTATTCCAACAATAGATAATCTTGAAAGAGCTTTAGCAGTTGATGGAAGCGTTGAAGATTTGAAAAAAGGAATTGAAATGACTATTAAAGGATTTCAAACTTCACTTGAAAAACTTGGAGTTGAAGAGATAAGTGTTGAAGAAGGATTTGATCCTAACATGCATCAAGCAGTAATGCATATTCAAGATGAAAATTTAGATAAAAACGTTGTTGCTGAAGTATTCCTGAAAGGATATAAGAAAGGTGACAAAGTAATAAGATATTCAATGGTAAAAGTAGCAAATTAGTTTAATTTTAATAGATAGAAATTGATAGTGTAAAGTTTCGTATGAAAAAATAGCATAGGG